>JALVAQ010000253.1 GCA_027011095.1 Bacteroidales bacterium | reverse complement strand
TAAGGCCAAGTTCATTAATAATCCGCTCCATTAATGGAAAAAGGTTTTTAGAGAATAGGTAGGTATAAGTATCCTCCGGAACATTCCATTTTTTGAGCTGCTCATAGCGGTCGATGATTTGTGTTGGCAGATTTTTTGCCAGTTCGTCGATGTAGTCATTTTCCAGCGGAATAGGTGCTGAGTCGGTATCGGGATACATCCTGTCGGCACCCGGAAGCACCCGTTCAAAAATGGTCGTTCCGTCTTCCAGCGATTTTCTGGTTTCCTCGGGAACGCCATCAAAAGCCATTTTGCAGCGCTCTTCGATGGTTTCCAAAGCGGTTGGAATATCGGCAACATCACCCCAGATGATTAGTTGTGCGTCTTCATCTTTGGCATCAAGCTGCTTTTTTATTGCTTTCCACGAGGCATCATCAATTAGTGGTTCCAGCTCTTCGGAGTGAACCATGTTGGGCTTTTCAAGGCAGGCAATTACTTTTAACCGGTCGGAAAGTTCGTTGGCAAACATTTTTCCGGGTTGGGTAAAATGTGACAAAATTCCTTTAAAACCCGGAAGATTGACGGCCATTACCCTGTAGCTGTCCGGTAGGGCATTGGTTTGTTGTACATTGTCGTTGACAACTTCCACGCTGCTAATTTTCCACTTCTCCCTGTTACTGACTTTCTTATTTAGCAGTTCTTTTATCTGTAACAGCGCCCATTGCCGGAACATTTCGTTGTGGGTAAGTTCGGGTATCCATTTGGTATGAGCCACCCCTTTGATTTCCACTCGTGTACCGCCTTTGCAGCTAACATTCACATCCTGCCGGGCAGCACCTATCCCGGTTCTTACCTTTCCTGTGCTGCGGTTTAAAAACCTTATGTAGTCGCAAGCTTCTTTAACCTCGTCAGGGTTAACACAGTCGGGGTAGGTTACCGTTTCGATAAGCGGCATTCCCAGCCTGTCGGTTTTATAAACCCTTACATGGCCAACATCCGATATTTCGCGGCACGAGTCCTCTTCGATGCTCAGCTGAATCAACCGTATTTTTTTGTGGGGAAGTGTAATCTCACCTTCCACGCCAAGAATAGCAGTACGCTGAAAGCCTGCCGGAATACTGCCGTCGAGGTACTGTTTACGGGTAATGTGAACTTCCCCAACAATGTTCAGGTTGGAAAGCAACGAAATCTCCAGCGCAATGCCAAGCGCTTCCCGGTTAATGGGAAAAGGCGGCGTGTCATCTACTTCATAGGTGCAGGCATTTTCGTTGTTGATACGATAGACAATTTCTTTGCGGGTTCTGAACTCCATCAAAGCAGTGCCATCATACTCGCCAAGCTCACTGAGCGTGGGCCGCATATGGCGGATTATCTCGGCATCAAAATCATCGTTTTTGTTGTAGACTCCCGCCGGACAATGACAAAATAGTTTTTCTTTGGTTAATAGTTGCTGGTGAACTTCCAACCCCGACATAAATCCATAGTTGTCATAAATTTCCTGGGTAGCCTCTTTTCGCGGAACATAGCCGACCTTTTTGCGGCTATTTTCAAAGTTGCGTTTGGCATCAAACTGCATAAAAGTAAGTGTTTCTGATTTTTCTCAAAAAGTTCAAAAATAGGAAAAAAACATTGGGTGCGATTACAACCGGCTAAATAAATATCAAACCTTTCTTTTACTTACTTTTGCACCGCATATGGCCAAAATAAAACATCATTCTTTTGTTAATTATCTTTTTCCGGTTATCCTGATTTTGGTGAGCAGCGTGCTTTACGGCCAGCAGGCAAAGAAAAAGACCAAAGTTTATGTGGAGCATGCCGATGTTCAGTCGTACGACGAAAATCTGGGAAAAGATATTGAGCGTCTGATTGGCCATGTTAAATTGCGCCACGAAAATACCTTGTTTTATTGTGATAGCGCCTTGTTAAACAGCAAATCCAGAAATTTCAACGCCTTTGAGAATGTACACATTATTGTAAATGACACCTTGGATTTATATTGTGACAGCCTCTATTACACCGGAAAAACAAAAATGGCCGAGTTGTTCGGTAACGTTAAACTGGTGGACAAAAACACGGTACTTACCACCGACCATCTGTTGTTCGATCGAAAAACCAATACCGGTTATTATTACAACGATGGAAAAATCGTAAATAAGAAAAACACACTTACCAGCAAGGAGGGATACTACAATACAAAATCCAGAACCTTTTATTTTAAAACCGATGTTGTACTGGTAAACCCGGATCAGCAAACCTATTCAGACACGCTTATCTATAATACCAATAACGAAACCGCTTACTTTAAAGGCCCTACCATTATAAAGGGAAAAGAGGGAACCATCTATTGCGAAGATGGCTGGTACGACACTAAAAATGATTTCTCAAAACTGGTGAAGAATCCTACCATTAACCAGAACGACCAATTTCTTTCGTCGGACAGCATTATGTTTGACAATGCAAAAAACATAGGACATGCCTACGGACGCGTTCAAATTCTGGACACTACCAAAAGGGTTCTTATTAAAGGTACCATTGGCGAAATGTGGAAAACCCGGGGCATGGCTTATGTTACCGACAGTGCCACAGCCATTACTTACGATGAGCAAGGCGATTCACTTTATATCAGTGCCGATACTTTGTGGCTTTTTTTTGACAAGCAGCAACAAACAAAAAAAATTCTGGCCTATTACAATGTTCGGTTTTTTAAGAGTGATATGCAGGGTAAATGCGACTCGCTTTCATACAGTATGGCCGACTCAAACATACGTATGTATTATGAACCGGTTATTTGGTCGGAAAAAAATCAGCTGACTGCCGATTCCATGTCCATTGCCATTGATGATAATGTGCCCGATACGCTGGTGATGTACAACAATGCATTCATTGTGATGCAGGATACTACCGAAACCTTCAACCAGATTAAAGGCCGCGATATGGTGGGTTTCTTTTCCGGCAATGTTTTAAGAAACATTTATGTTAACGGTAACGCGCAAACTGTTTTTTATCTGCGCGACGAAGACAGGTATCTGGTGGGAATCAACCGGGCGGAAGCCAGTACCATGGATATAAGGCTGGAAAAGGGACAGGTTAGAACAGTTGCCTATAATGAAGATGCTAAGGAAACTACCTATCCACCGGAGAAGTTTCCGGCTGAAGGAAAACAGCTAAAGGGTTTTAAATGGCTTGAAGATTTGCGCCCAAAAGATAAGATGGATATTTACCGAAAACCCTGATGCGTTAGAAAACCATTTCTCTCTATTTTTTTACAAGTTGTATAAGCCCTGTTATTTATCAGGTTTGATATGATGCATCCCAAGGTGTAGCAGAGGGCTAGGAATACCTAAATTGCACCGGAAGTATCTTACTAACATTGGTTGCATTTTATAGTGGTTTAATCTTCCGCAATACTAAGTCTTTGTCATTTCAGGCTCTTTTTCGTTACGCATTTCTTCGCATAATAATATTTATTATTTGGCAAAAAGGCTGTTCTGTCATGTCACTTATTAAGAATTAAAATAAATTGCTTAATCGTTAATAAAAAACCGAAGTATCTATAAATGTAGTTTTAACAATATTTTAAATTCGCCCCTTAAAATTTAATTATCTATATATATTGCTATATGAATGGTGAATCATTAGTACTTTTTTTTATTCTCGCATTGGTGTTGGTAGGTGGTGCGATTGTTTTTTCTTCAATACTGTCGCCACGCTCTGCCAGTAAAGGCAAATTTGAGCCTTACGAATGCGGAATTCCCACCGAGGGGCCAACCTGGATACAATTCAGCGTTGGGTATTACCTGTTTGCAATCATCTATTTGGTGTTTGACGTGGAAACGGTTTTTTTGTTTCCCTGGGCGGTGGCCATGAAATCGATAGGCCTTAGAGCCTTTATCGAAATTATTGTCTTTTTGGTAATCTTAGGATTAGGCCTGTTGTATGCATGGAAGAAAGGAGCGTTGAAATGGGTGTAAAAATAAAATCGATGAAAAACGAGGACTTTAAGGATAATCAAACCCTTGAAGACCTGAAAGAGTTAGGTGACAGTGTCTTTTTAACAACCATGAAAGACCTGCTCAAGTGGGGCCGCTCCAACTCAATTTGGCCGCTCACCTTTGCCACCAGCTGCTGCGGCATTGAAATGATGGCTGCCGGTGCTCCGCGTTTCGACTTTGCCCGTTTTGGTGTGGAGGTTTATCGTGCCACCCCGCGGCAGGCCGATGTTATTGTGGTTGCCGGAACCATTGTGCGAAAAATGGTACCTGTGTTAAAGCGGCTTTACGACCAAATGGCTGAACCCAAATATGTAATCGCCATGGGCGCTTGTGCCGTTTCGGGAGGGCCGTTTATGTACAACACCTATTCGGTGGTGCGTGGGGTTGACCATGTTATTCCGGTTGACGTTTACATTCCCGGATGTCCACCGAGGCCCGAAGCTCTGCTGTACGGCATTATGCAGCTTCAGCGGAAAATAAAAGCCGAAGCTCCCGCTCTTAAAACATCGGAAAAAAATAACAAGAAATAACGCCGGCATTATGGAAAAAAATACTGATTTAACAGCGCTATTGGCCAAAATTGCCCCTCAGGGAGAGGTGGTTCAGGGCAATCAGTTTCCCGAGTTGACAATCTCGGCAGGCCAGCTTTTCGAAATTGCCGAAAAGTTAAAAAACTGCAAAGAGGTACCCTTCGACTTTCTGATGGATTTAACGGCCATTGATTTTGAAACCAAATTTACGGTGGTATATCATCTTGAATCAACCAAAACACACGATGTTGTGGTGCTTCGAACCGATTTGCCCGACCGTAATCATGCCGAGGTGGAAACCGTTTCGGGTTTATGGCCTGCCGCCGAGTTTATGGAGCGCGAAGTGTTCGACCTGTTTGGCATCCGCTTTAAAAACCATCACGACCTGCGCAGGCTTTTTATGGAAGATGATTACGGACACCCGCTGCGTAAAGATTTTAAAGATGATATTAACCTAATTGAATATCCCAATTAAGATGAGCAAGGATGTAGTTACCAATATAATATTAAGAGATGATGAGGATTATATCATCAACATGGGGCCGCAGCACCCTTCCACACATGGCGTTTTGCGCCTTGAGGTGTGCCTGAATGGCGAAACCGTAAAATATGTTGTTCCTCACATCGGGTACATTCACCGCGGCATCGAAAAGATGTGCGAATACGATACCTACAAACAGATTATCCACCTTACCGACCGGATGGATTATCTGTCGGCACACATGAACAACGAAGCTGTTTCGCTTTTGGTTGAAAATGCCCTCGGTATTGAAGTGCCCGAAAGAGTTAAATACATCAGAGCTGCCCTGAACGAGTTGAATCGTATCGCCTCGCACCATTTGTGGTGGAGTGCTTTTGGAATGGACCTCGGCGCACTGACCACCTTTTTTTACGGACTGCGCGACAGAGAAAAAATTCTGGATATTTTTGATGAATCTTTCGGCTCACGACTGCTTCACAGCTTTGTAACCCCCGGTGGCCTGATGCACGATGTTCATCCCAACTTCAGGAAAAATATTTTGGAGTTTGTTAAATATTTCAGAAAAAAATTGCCTGAATACAAAAAACTGCTTACCGACAACATAATCTTTCAAAATCGCACCAAAGGCATTGGTGTAATGAGCAAAGAAACGGCCATTGCTTTTGGCGTTACCGGTCCTTCGGGAAGAGGCTCGGGATTTTCGTGTGACGTACGTAAAATTGCCCCCTACGGCATTTACGACCAGCTGGAGTTTAACGAGGTGCTTTACAGTAATGGCGACTCTTTTGACCGTTACATGGTACGCATGGACGAAATGGTTGAGTCGATGAACCTGCTGGAGCAAATAGTAGATAAGATGCCCGAAGGTACTGAGTTTACTGCTAAAATGAAACCCATCGTCAAGTTGCCCGAAGGCGAATATTTCCAACGGGTAGAAACCGCCCGTGGTGAACTGGATGTGTTTGTGGTTAGTGATGGCAAAAAACATCCCTACCGCATGCGTTTCCGCTCGCCAAACTTCAGCAATATGTTTACCCTGAACATACTGGGTCGTGGCCTTAAAATCGCCGATCTGGTGGCCATTAGCGGCTCGCTTGATTTGGTTATTCCCGATATTGACAGATAAAAATTGATATTATGATATTAGAAATCTACAGTTTTTCATCCTTAACAGAAGCAATCGACACTGCCTTGAACAACAGCATGGCACCCTGGCTGGCCACCTTAACGGAGTTGGTTATCATAGGCATTGTTTTTCTCAGCTTTTATGCTTTGCTGGGTCTGTTTCTCGTTTATCTCGAACGTAAGGTTTGCGCCGTAATGCAAAACCGTATCGGCCCCAACAGGGTGGGAAAATGGGGACTGCTGCAAACCATTGCCGACCTTATCAAACTTTTGATGAAGGAGCTTATCCCCATTAAAAATGCCGACCAGTTTTTATTTAATCTGGCACCTTATATTGTTATTGCCGCTTCGTTTATGGCCATGGCGGCGCTTCCGTTTGCCAAAGGCCTTCAGGCCATCGACCTGAATGTGGGTCTTTTTTACATCATGGCGGTATCATCGCTGGGCGTGGTAGGTATATTAATAGCAGGATGGTCAAGTAACAGCAAATATTCGCTGGTAGGAGCCATGCGTAGTGGTGCTCAAATTATCAGCTACGAGTTGTCGGTGGGGCTTTCGCTACTCTCCATTGTTATTTTTACAGGCAGCCTTCAACTTTCTGACATTGTTGCCAGCCAGGCTGACGGGTGGTGGATTTTTAAAGGACATATTCCTGCTTTCTTCGCTTTTGTTATTTACCTTGTGGCCGGTACTGCCGAAATAAACCGCGGGCCTTTCGACCTTGCAGAAGCAGAATCGGAGCTTACGGCAGGGTTCCATACGGAATATTCAGGTATCAAGTTTGCTTTTTTCTTTTTGGCTGAATACATCAACATGTTTATTGTAGCTGCTGTTGCTGCCACCGTATTTTTTGGCGGATGGATGCCGTTCCACATTGGAAACTGGCAGGGCTTTAACGCGGTTATGGATTACATTCCTTCTATCGTGTGGTTTTTTGGTAAAACCTTCTTTATTATCTATTTGATTATGTGGTTTAAATGGACTTTTCCCCGTTTGCGCATCGACCAACTGCTTACGCTGGAATGGAAATACCTGTTGCCACTCAACCTTATTAATACGGTTATCATTGCGTTTATTGTTTTAATGGGTTGGTACTTCTAACGGAAAATCAAGTAAAATGAATAGTATAGTAAAATATTTTTCTGAAATTTTTGGAGGGGTTCGCTCACTACTCACGGGTATGAGCGTTACCGGCAAATATTTCATCAGCCCGGGGGAAATTGTTACGGAGCAATACCCCGAAAACCGGGCTACCCTTAAAATGACCGATCGTTTTAAAGGAGAGGTTACCATGCCTCACGACGAAAACAATCAGCATCAATGTACCGGTTGTGGTATCTGCGAAGTGAACTGCCCCAACGGCGCCATCGAAATTATTATAAAAAAAGTGCCCAACGAAAGCGGTAAACTTGTCAGAGCCATCGATAAGCACATCTACCACCTGTCGATGTGTACCTTTTGCGAACTCTGTATCAAAACCTGCCCTTCGGATGCCATTACCTGGGGACACGATTTTGAACATGCCGTTTTCGACCGTACCAAACTGACCAAGGTGCTTAACAAACCGGGGTCGTCACTTAAAAAGAAGGAGGCAAAATCATGACGATAAATGTTATAATGTTCTACCTGTTGTCAACGGTAATCCTTGTTTTTTCCGTTATGACCATTTCCACGCCCAAGGTGTTGCGTTCAGCGGTATATCTGTTGTTTGTGCTTATTGCCACCGCAGGGCTTTACTTTTTGTTGAACTACGAATTTTTGGCTGCCGTGCAAATAACCCTGTATGCCGGTGGTATTGTGGTGCTGATTATTTTCAGTATTTTGCTTACAAGCCACATTAGCCATAAACTTGCCCGTCCGGCACCCTGGAAATTGTGGTCGGCAGCAATAAGTATGATTGTGGGCATACCACTGGTGTTGTGGATTATTTTGAACCACACTTTTCAGCAAAATGCCAACCAGGTGCCTGTTGACATGAAGCTCATTGGTACTCAACTGCTCGGTACCGGTAAAAACGGCTATGTTTTACCCTTTGAGTTAATTAGTATTCTGCTGTTGGCATCCATGATTGTTGCCATTGTTATTGCAAAAAAAGATAAAGAAGATAAACAACATAATTAAAGTATTATGATTCAAGGAATATCAATCTATCATTTTCTAATTGTAAGCACCCTGATGTTTTTTATAGGAATAGCAGGGTTCATCATACGTCAAAACCTGATTACCATTTTGTTGTCCATCGAGCTTATACTCAACTCGGTAGCCATTAATTTTTTGGTGTTCAACAGGTATTTGTATCCCGACCAGTTGCAGGGGCATTTTTTCTCGCTCTTCATCATAGGGGTGGCTGCGGCGGAAGCATCGGTGGCTATAGCAC
>JALVAQ010000252.1 GCA_027011095.1 Bacteroidales bacterium | reverse complement strand
CCTTATAATCAAATCGAAAATTAAAAAGGTAACCCTGTTTTTTAACGGGGCGCAAATAACACGAGAGGCAACCATAAGTTTACCCAAAGGAAAGCACTTAATTGTTGCCGGCAGGCTTCCTGCGGAGCTTAATCCGCAAAGTATTCAAATCGAAAGCAATCAACAAGGAAAGATTCTTTCGGTAAAACATTCTCTGATCTATTCTGACGGTAAAAACAAAACAATTACTGCCTGCAAAAACAAAATCAAACAACAGACGATTAAGGTTAAAGAATTAAAAAATAAAATTGATGTATATACTATTGAAGAAAAAATATTACTCGACAACAGTAATTTCAACAACAAAACCGCCGGCACAACCATTTCTGAAATAAAAGAAGCCTCAGCATTTTATCGAATTAAGCTTAACGAGATAAGACAAAAAAAACTTGATTTGACCATTCAAACAGATTCCATAAAAGAGGTCATCCGGAACCTTTATGTGGCATTGAATAAAAAAGTTTCGGAAGAGAACAAAACATTCAGCAAAATATCATTCATTGTTGACTGCAAAGCTCCTGTAAAAGAAGATTTTAAAATCAGCTATTTTGTTGCTTCGGCAGGGTGGGCGCCATTGTACGATTTCCGTGTTACCGGCATCGACAAGCCCTTAAACATTGTTTACAATGCTGCTATTTTTCAATCAACCGGCGAAGATTGGAAAAATGTCAAACTGACCCTTTCATCAAACAACCCCTCCTTAAGCAATATAAAACCCGAGTTGAAACCCTGGTTTATCAATCGTGAACCTGTTTATGAAGACAACTATGCAGCAACCGGGCAAGCTGCCCTTTCGGGAATAATTACAGATGCAAAAACAGGAGAGCCGATACCCTTTGCCAACATTACAATTTCGCAACATGGAGCCATGATAGCCGGCACCACATCCGATTTTGACGGGAAATACACCATTAAACCCGTAAAACCGGGGAATTACGACATAAAAGTAGCTTTTCTCGGCTACGTTAGTACAGAAGTACAAAACGTTGCTGTTGCAGCCAATACAGTTGTTTTTAAGAATTTTCCATTACAACCCAGTTACGAAACATTGGATGAGGTTATAATAATCGACCACTCAACGCCTTCCGCCAACAAAACTTCAACAATGCGTAAACGTTCAAGTCGTCGTTCTTCGGCATCTAAAGTTAACGGAGTCAGAAGCTCACGAAGCAATAGCAAAGTTTATTACTTCAACGGTTACAAAACAGAAACAACCCCCACAAGCATTGAATACAATATAGATACGCCCTATACAATTCCATCGGACGGAAATGACTACACGGTACAAATTAAGGAGATGAAGCTTGGTGTTAATTTTGTTTACTACGCCGTTCCCAAACTGGAAAAAGATGTTTTTCTGATAGCCGAAATTTATAACTGGTCAAAGTTAAACCTGCTTTCAGGAAAGTCAAGCACTTATTATAAAGGTACTTACACAGGGGAAACCGATATTAATGTTGATAAAATTAAAGATACCTTAAGGCTGTCGCTCAACAGAGACAGAAACATTATTGTTGAAAGAACTTTGTTGAAAGAAAAAAATGAAAAGCAGTTTATCGGAAAAAACATCAAAGAAACTATCAACCGTAGCATCACAGTTAAGAACAATAAAAACAAGCCGATAAAAATAATAGTGGAAGACCAGTTTCCAATTTCGGAAAACAAATCTGTTGTAATTGAAAGACTTGAATCTTCCAACGGCCGGGTTGACGATAAAACAGGAAAAGTTGTTTGGAATCTGGTGTTAAAGCCCGGCGAGAAAAAAGAACTAACATTAAAATATTCGGTTAAATATCCAAACTGGATGCACCTAAATACGGAGTAAAGCAATCATAAAAGGCAAGTTCATTAAAACATCAATTCCATCAAATTAACAAAATGAAGATAAAAAATGTAACCATAGCAGGCGCCGGCGTTTTAGGCTCGCAGATAGCCTGGCAAACAGCTTTCAAAGGTTTTAATGTTACCGTTTACGATGCCTTTGAAAAAGGAATTGAAAATTGCAAAACGTATCATAACCGCTACGCCAAGCTGTTTCTTAGTTCCAAAGGTGCCACTAAAGATGAAATTGAAAATACATTATCGCGCATAACCTACACCACAAACTTAAAAGAAGCGGTTATGGATGCCGATTTAATTAGTGAATCCGTTCCTGAAAATCTTGAAATAAAAAAGGCGTTTTACACTGAGCTGGCAAAACTTGCTCCCCAAAAAACAATTTTCACATCCAATTCATCTACCTTGTTACCAAGTTATTATGCGATAGAAACCGGACGTCCTGAAAAGTTTATGGCGCTGCACTTTTCAAATCCCGTTTGGGATGCCAACATTGCTGAGGTGATGAAACACGCCAGAACGGGTCAAGAATATTTTGATATTGTAACAGCGTTTGCAAAAGATATTGGCATGATTCCCATTCCCATTCATAAAGAGCAGCCGGGCTACGTACTTAACTCGTTGCTGGTTCCCTTTTTATCAGCCGCACAAAACCTTTGGTTCAACGAAGTTTCCGATTTTAAAAGCATCGACAAAACATGGATGATTAGCACCGGTGCCAAATCAGGCCCTTTCGGCATACTTGACCTGGTTGGTATGGAAACCGTTTACAACATCACCCTGATGGATGCAAAAAGAACCAATAACCCTGCCCTATTTAAAAGAGCTGAAAAAATAAAAAGCGAGTTTATCGACAAGGGCAGAATGGGCATAAGCAGCGGCAGGGGTTTTTACACTTATCCAAATCCGGAGTATAAAAATCCTGATTTTTTAACGAAATAACTGTGTTGGTTTATGAAAAGAAAAACTAATAAACTGATTTTATTTATTTTGGTTATAATTGGCCTAAGTGGTTGCAAAACCTATACTATTCCTGTTGAGAGTTTTAAAAATCAGTTTGCCGATATTTCGATGGAAGACTTCAAAAAAGTCTATATTGATGGTGCTATTTACGGGTATTACATGGCAAATCCAATTGACAAAATCCAATGTTTTGATAAAAGTGGAAATCCTTTTGAACTCACCATCAGCCCTGCTATAGAAATCAAGTTCACTTATGGAAAAAAACAAAAAAAAGCCAGTTTCTATTTTGATACTGTAATTTTATCAGACGGCATAGTTAAAGGACAAATGTCACGATTAATACCCTCTTTAACCAAGGAGATACCTGTTGATAGCATTACAAAAATTGAAGTTATGAATGATGGAAAAATTAATAGATACGTAAATAAATAGGGCATAATGAAAATCTACAAAATCATTCTGTACACCATCTTAAGCCTGATACTGCTCATGCTGGTTGTGGCCGCATTGGTTCCCGACAACATTACCATTACTACCAGCACGACCATTGATGCCTCACCCGAAAAAATTTACAACAATGTAGTATCACTAAAAAACTGGAAAAACTGGTCGCCTTTTGAACACGACAGCACCATGACAAACACCTTTTCCGGCCCTGACTCAGGCGTTGGCGCCACCAGAATATGGAAGGGAAAAACCATTGGCGAAGGTAAAATGACCATCGTAAAAGCCATCCCTTTCACCCTTATAAAGAACCAACTCGATTTTGGCCCCAAAGGCAATGCAACAGGAACCTGGACTTTTTCAGCTGTTGACAGTACACACACAAAAGTTACCTGGTCAACCCACATCAGCGGTTTTAGTTACCCCTTCGAACGATTATTGGGGACGGTTTTAAGCCCCATTATGAAACCGATGTTTGAAAATGGCCTGGCTGATTTAAAAGAATACAGCGAAACCGGAAAAGTAACCGCTTTGCAACCGGACTCACTTAACCAAACAACCTCAAAACATGAATAACACACTGGCCTACATCATTTTTTCTATAGTAATGCTTCACCTTGTGGCAGGATTTGTATGGGCTTTTATCAAAATGAATAAAAAGCCTTCGGAAATAAAAGAAAAAGAGAATGACAAAACCAATGAAAAAAGAAAACCTGTTTAAAACAGTATTGTTTTTTACAATACTCATGTTTCTATCCAATGGGCAAATTAAGGCACAAAACCAGGCTGCCAACTGGTATTTTGGCGATTTTGCCGGATTAAATTTTTCAACCGGAAATCCGGTACCTATTTTAGACGGGTCGTTAAGTACCTGGGAGGGTTGCTCCTCCATATCCAACGACAATGGAACTACAAGATTTTATACAGATGGCGTAACAGTATGGGACAGGCATAACGAAATTATGCCCAACGGAACAAGTTTAATGGGGAACGCTTCCAGCACGCAATCGGGAATTATAGTACCCAAACCCGGCTCCACAAACCTCTATTATATTTTCACCATCGACGAAGTGGGAACTTCTCCCCCTGGAGGCATTAACGGACTGAGATACACATTAGTAGATATGAACCTAAATGGATTTTTAGGCTCGGTTGTAGATACCGTTAAAAACGTACTCCTTACCGCTCCCATGTGCGAAAAACTCACAGCCATCGGCCATGCCAACGGCACCGATATTTGGGTTATCTCGCAAAAATGGGGCACTAACGATTTTTACGCCTATCTTGTTACTGCTACGGGAGTTGACGACAACCCTGTAATAAGTACGGCAGGAGCTATTATTCAGGGCGACATCGACAATGCCAAAGGATACATGAAAGTTTCGCCCGATGGCACTTTGCTGGCCAAGGCCAACGTAGGTTTAAAAAGTGTTGAAATTTTTAATTTCAGCACCACAACCGGCATGGTTAGCGACCAGAACATTATTACCGACAACGGCTTAGGTGGTGAGCCATACGGCGTTGAATTTTCACCAAACGGCCAGCTTCTTTATATAAATACATGGAAAAGCAATCCCGGCAAAATATTATACCAATACGATTTAACTGCACCCGATGTGGTAGGCTCCAGAGTACAAATTGCCACTGGTACCAACGGTGCCTTGCAGCTTGCCCCTGACAACAGAATTTATGTGGCTCAACGCAACAGTGGTAATATTAGTGTTATCAACTACCCCAACGAGCAAGGTACAGCCTGCCAGTTTAGCTTTGGTACGGTCAGCCTTGGAGGCAACACCTCAAACTGGGGGCTTCCTCCTTTTATCACCTCCTTTTTCAGCTTTAACCCCGGGTACAATTATGGTCCCGGATGTTTTGGCGACTCCACCGAGTTCCATGAAAACAGCTCCTCCGAACCCGATTCACTGTTTTGGGATTTTGGTGATACCGGATCAGGATCCAATAACTACTCTACCCTTCCCGATCCAAAACACTTGTTCTCCACAGTAGGCTTCTATTTTGTGAAGCTAACTGTTTGGATTAGCGGCGTTGAAGGAGAAGTTACCCATTTGGTAAGGATATCACAAAAGCCTACTGTTGACCTTGGCAACGACACCACTTTTTGCTCCAGTGATACGTTAATTTTATATGCCGGCGATGATGCCGAATCATATCTGTGGCAAAGTGGAGATACCAACAACACGTTTCCTGCTGACACAACAGGTATTTACTGGGTAAAAGCAACCAACAAAACCTGTTATGTTTACGACTCCGTTGACGTTACGGTGCTGCCCGCCTATTTTTTACAGATTGACACCTCATTTTGTGCCGGCGACAGTATTTTTGCGGGAGGTGAATACCGAAAAACCACCGGCAACTATTACGATAGCTTATACAACTACATAGGCTGTGATAGTGTTATAAAAACCAGCCTTGTGGTAAACGACACCTTTTATTTTGCAAACCAGATTGGCATTTGTACCGGCGACTCCCTGTTTGCAGGAGGTAGCTGGCAAAAAACCTCTGGAGTTTACTACGATTCGTTATTAACCCTCACGGGATGCGACAGTATTTTAAGAACCGACCTGACCGTTTACGATATACAGGTTACCCAAAACCCCATGGGCATCTGCCAGGGAGATTCAGCCTTTTTGCAAGGTGCCTGGCAAAAACAGTCAGGAACCTATTACGATACTCTGCAGTCGGTTTGGGGATGCGACAGCGTAGCCATTACCAATCTTACTGTTTCTGATATTATCAATGTACACGACACAACTAACATCTGTCAGGGCGATTCGGTTTTTGCTGCCGGTGAATGGCAAAAATCTACCGGGATTTACATGGACACAACACAATCATCGGGAGGTTGCGACAGCATTCACTTGTTAAATCTTTCGGTAAACCCAACCTATGATATTCAATGGGATACAACCATCTGCGAAGGAGACAGCCTTTATGCTGGTGGCGATTATCAGCATTCCCCGGGCAATTATCTCGACTTTTTAGCGACCATTAAAGGGTGCGACAGCACTGTTTTAACACGCTTGTCGATTAACTTGTTACCTGCTGTTGATATTGGTAACGATACTTCCATTTTAAACGGAACAACCATTACATTAAATGCAGGAGGTACGCCCAATGCAACCTATTTGTGGCAAGATGGTAACACCGATTCATTGTATGTGGTCTCCGATTCGGGAACTTATTCGGTTACAGTTACCAACCTTTGCGGCAGCAACAGCGACTCCATTACGGTTACCATCTATTTTCCGCCCGAGGATTTGGACTGCTGGCTGGTTGCGCCCAATGCTTTTACACCCAACGGTGATGGTTTAAACGATACTTTTAAACCCATTATGCAATGTAAGGCAGAAGCATACAGTTTAAAGATATTTGACCGGTGGGGAAAAATGATTTTTGAAACCACCGACCCCTCAGAAGGATGGGATGGTAAGGTTAACGGAGCCTATGTAGAACACGGAACCTATGTTTGGTATGTTTATTATCAATACACCGGCGTACTCCACCCGGGTAATCGTACGGTTAGAGGTGTTGTGAATTTGATTAGATAGCTGTGCCTCCAACTAATCGAAATGAGTTAAAAATTTTTTCAGACATACATGCCCTGAGGACTCCCAAAAGCAAAGGAGTTACTACATTATAATGAAGAATCCTACTTCCTCGAAAAACGCCCCTGTTTTGGCTTTCGGTTGGCGAAAAACTCCCGTTTACGGCGTTGTTTTTCCTTTTCCCACTCTTTCTTTTCAGCATTGGTCATGGGTTTGTCTGTCTGAGGGTAAGGATTATCGTCAACAACCTCTATCTCACGGTTTATTAGCTTTTCAATATCCTTTATAAAAGCATTCTCTTCGGGTTCACAAATGGAAATGGCTACGCCCTCCTCCCCTGCCCGTCCGGAACGGCCAATGCGGTGCACGTAAGTTTCAGCCACATTGGGAATATCAAAGTTAATTACAAACCTGAGCTTGTCGATATCAATGCCACGGGCGGCAATATCAGTAGCAACCAACACGCGAACCTTTCTCTCCTTGAACATCGACAACGCCTTTTGACGCTGATTTTGAGATTTATCGCCATGAATAGCTTCGGCTCTGATTTTTTTCTTTTTTAAATTCCTGGCAATTCGGTCGGCACCATGTTTGGTTCTGGAAAAAATTAAAACCTGGTCGATGGCAGCATCCTGCAGAATATGAATCAATAGATTGTTTTTGTCGGCACGATTAGTATAATACAAATATTGCTGAATAGTTTCCGCCGTTGACGAAACAGGACTTACATTCACTTTTACCGGATTATTTAAAATCTTTTTCGAAAGCTCCACAATAGTGTTGGGCATGGTGGCGGAAAAGTAGAGTGACTGCCGCTTTACCGGAAGTTTACCAATAATTTTTTTTATGTCGTTAATAAACCCCATGTCTAACATGCGGTCGGCTTCGTCAAGCACAAAATACTCAATATCTTTTAAGCTTATAAAACCCTGGTTCATCAAATCAAGCAAGCGGCCGGGTGTAGCTGTTAATATATCAACGCCCCTGTTGAGTAGCGTTGTTTGCGGCCCCTGGTTGACACCGCCAAAAACAACTGTATTTTTTAATCCGGTATATCTTCCATAGCTCGAAAAGCTTTCATCTATTTGAATGGCTAGTTCGCGCGTTGGAGTAACAATAAGCGCTCTTATGATACGCCGGCCATTGTTTTTGTTTTTGTGTTTGTCATTATATAAATGCTGCAAAATGGGAACAGCAAAGGCTGCCGTTTTTCCGGTACCGGTTTGCGCACTGCCTAATATATCTCTTCGATTAAGAATCAGTGGAATCGACTGCTGCTGTATGGGGGTTGGAGTTATGTATTGGTTTTCTTTGAGAGCCTTCAATATCGGCTCAATAATCTTTAAATCTTTAAATTGCATTAATTGCTGAAATTTGTTTGTAAAAAAGTTTTCCTATGAATCATGGAAAACAGGTTAAGGTGGTATTCTTTTATAAGAAGGTTGCAAAGATACTCTTTTTTCCGGGTTTTTAACCAACAGCTTTTTATCAACAAAGTTTTCAGTGGCTAATTCCGGCTAATTCCTATTTTGATGTGCTGACACCATTATAGAACCGATAGAGTGTTGTCGGATTTTGTTGCCTGGGACTTTGTCAAAGTTGCTAATAATCTTAATAAAACCCTGTGTTAAATCCCCGAAGG
>JALVAQ010000251.1 GCA_027011095.1 Bacteroidales bacterium | reverse complement strand
GCCATGGTAACACCCCGCTTCGGGGGCTTTCCGTATTTTTGTTGTATCCACCGGGCTTCACCCGGTGTTATTCAAATAGCATCCCTTCGGGACTTTGGTAAAGAGTTGTTAAAAAAAACAGGTAAAGTTTTTTAGCTTAACAAAATCACTATCACATCAAAATAGGAATTAGCCATTTCTGTTTTTCTCCATTCTTAAATGTTGCTCATTCATTAATTAAAAAAAATTGTATCTTCGGAATCTAATTATTTGGGATGGTTTTTAGCAAACAAAGCATAATAATTCTTGTATTAATACTTTTTAGTACCATTTCGTTGGCAAAACGTAGTACTACCGCCCGTACCGTTACACTACCTGTGGTAAAACATGGCAGTATTGATTTGAGCAACTGGAATTTTGATAAACAAGGGGAGGTTGGCTTAAACGGTGAATGGGAGTTTTATTGGGATACGTTGCTTTATCCCCATGATTTCCCGACAAAGATATTACCGCAGTATCCTTATTTTCCATCATTGTGGAATCATCTTGCCAGCGATTCAAACTCCATTTCTCATTTTGGGTATGCTACTTACAGGCTTGAAGTACAAATCGACTCGGCTTATCAGGTGTTGGCGTTGAGCATTCCTGCCGTATATACTGCTTACAAATTGTGGCTTAACGGAAGGCCTTTTTCCGAAAACGGCAAGGTGGGAACCAATAAAAAGGAAACAATACCCTATTGGCTACCGGTTACCAAGTCGTTTACTCCTGAACACGGACGGATTGAACTGATACTGCAAATAGCTAATTTTGAACATAATAAAGGTGGCATTAAACAGCCAATAATTATTGGTACGCCTAAAAAGTTGTTTACAACCCGCGAGCAACAACTGAGTATTGCCCTGTTGCTTACCGGTGCGTTAATTATGGGGGGATTGTTTTTTCTCGGGCTGTTTGCCTTTGGCAGGCAAAATAAAGCAGTTTTATATTTTTCGTTGTTCACCATCACATACAGCTATCGCATCATAGGTACCGACTTATATTTTTTGCACACTGTAATTCCATCGGTTAAATGGATTTACACCACAAGGCTCGAATACCTGACACTATTTTTGAGCACTTATTTTTTTATGCGTTTCCTGGAGATTGTTTATTACCACGAAACGTCAAAAATTATGGCTAACTTTTTAAAAGCCACCACCCTTATTTTGGTTGTTTTGGCGCTGTTTTTTCCGGCTCCGGTATTTACCCTTACCATCGAACCTTTTTTGGTGATTCTTTTAATTTACGTTGTTTACGGTGTTTTTATTATTGTTAAAGCTGCATTACACAGGCGCGAAGGTTCAGAGTATGCTGTAATAGGCTTTATTATTTTATTTGTGGTTATCACCATTCAGGTTTTAAACTATTTGGGATATTTGCCCTACCTGCCTTATGTTTATTTTATTGGATATGTGTTGTTTTTCTTTTTCCAGTCGCTGATTTTGTCGTATGGATTTGCTGCCTATTTTAAACGTGCCACCGAAGAGGCTAAACAGGGTACCAAAGCAAAAGCTGAGTTTTTAGCAACCATGAGCCACGAAATACGTACACCCATGAATGGTGTAATCGGTATGACCAGCCTTTTGAGGCAAACAAAACTTAACCGCGAACAAGCCGAGTATGTTGAAACCATTCGCATAAGTGGTGAAAACCTGTTGACAGTTATAAACGATATTCTTGATTTCTCGAAAATTGAGCAGGGTAAAATGAAATTGGAGAAAAGTAAGTTTGATCTGTTTAATGCCATTGAAGAGGTGCTTACCTTGCTCAGCCCGGTGGCTTCAAAAAAGAAACTGGAGCTTATTTTTAACAAGGAACCCAATGTTCCACGCTATATTATTTGCGATGAGAAACGGCTTAAGCAGGTGTTAATCAATCTTGTAAATAATGCCATTAAATTTACCGAAAAGGGTGAAGTGGTGGTTTCTGTGGCTGTTAGAGAAAATAGTGATTATTACACCGATATACTTTTTACGGTAAAAGACACCGGCATAGGCATCCCCAACGATAAAATTGAAAAACTGTTTGAAATGTTTACGCAGGCCGATTCATCCATGTCGCGAAAGTCGGAGGGAACCGGGCTGGGGCTTCCCATTTCGAAAAACCTGATTAATTTAATGGGTGGCGATATATGGGTTGACTCGGAACCGGGTAAGGGTTCGGTATTTTCATTCAACATTAAAACTACTGCAACAATGGAAGAGTCAAATGATGCAAACAATGTTGATATTAAAACATTTAAAGGCCGGAAAGTACTCGTGTTAGATGATAACCTCACAAATTTGAAAATATTATCAGGCCAACTGTCAAATTGGGGCATTAAAGTGGTGAAGACGCCAAATCCCGAAGAGGCTATTAATATTATTAAGGGGCAGCAATTCGATTGCGCAATTATTGATATGCAACTGCCAGATACAACAGGAGTTGAGGTGGCTAATATTATTAAAAAGTTGCCCAATGGCGAAAATCTTCCGCTGCTGTTACTCTCCTCTGTTTTGGTTGAATTAAATCAGGAAGAAAAGGAGCTGTTTACCGATTACATTCAAAAACCCGTTAGGGAAGCCAAATTGTGGAGTAGCCTGTTAGGTGCATTCCAGTCAAATAAAACAGATGAAATAAAGCAGGTTAAAACAGGTAAAGAGCTAACCCGGTTTTCGGGAGCCAAAGTTTTGGTGGCCGAGGATAACCTGATTAATCAAAAAGTGATTCTCAGCATTCTTAAAAAGTTTGGTATTGAGCCTGATGTTGTTAACAATGGGGCACTTGCCGTTATGGCTTGCGAAGATGTTGATTATCATTTAATACTTATGGATGTGCAGATGCCTGAAATGGATGGTTTGGAAGCCACACGAAAAATTCTTGAATATTTTAAAAACAATAAAAAGGAGCCGCCGGTAATACTGGCCATGACTGCCAATGTGCTGGGCGATGCACGTAAAAACGCATTAAATGCCGGTATGTCGGGTTTTATGACCAAGCCTGTTAATGCCCGTGAACTTGAAAAAAACCTGATTGTCTGGCTTAGAGATTTTATTGTTGAAAAATAGCTTTCTAAAACTCATCACCATCATCAAAATTGGTGTTGCTCTGATTGGCCTTTTTATTGGCCTTTTCGCAGTCAAACTCAATGGACATATCCTTTAGCGGAGGCTGAAACTTATCGCTTCGCCTGATGTTAAGTGTTGAATCGGCATACACTTTTTTCATATAAATGGCCCAGATGGGTAGGGCCATGTTGGCTCCCTGCCCGAGGTGAATGGTTCTGAAGTGAACCGAACGATCCTCGGCACCCACCCAAATACCCGTTGTGAGCTTGGGAGTAATACCCATAAACCAACCGTCAGACTGATTTTGTGTGGTTCCGGTTTTTCCTGCTATTTCGTTGTTGTAGCCATAGCGGTAGCGTAACCTGATTCCCGTCCCGCTTTCAATTACCCCTCGCATTAACTGTATCATTTTATAGGCGGTAACATCGTCCATTGCCTCGGTTTTTTCGGGTACAAACTGCTCAATTACATTGCCGTTTTTGTCTTCAATTTTAGTAACAAACACAGGCTTAATGTAAACCCCTTTATCGGCAAAAGTGTTCATGGCGCCCACCATTTCGTACAATGAAAGGTCGGGCGTTCCCAATGCGATGGAAGGTACAGCAGGAATTTTTGACTTAACCCCCATTTTGCGCGCCATTTGAATAACCGATTGTGGCGAAAAGCGGCTGATAAGATAAGCAGATATCCAGTTGTTTGAGTTGGCCAGCGCCCATTTAAGGGTAACCTCTTCGCCAATTCGTTTGGTATCCGAATTCCGGGGTGTCCAGTAGGTGCCGTCACCCAGCTCCACGCTGTACGATATGTTTGGAATTTTTGTGCAGGGTGTAAACTCGCCTTCCTGCATGGCCAGTGAGTAGAGGAACGGTTTAAAGGTTGAACCCACCTGACGTTTTCCCTGTGTAACGTGGTCGAACTGGAAAAATCTGTAGTCGATGCCCCCAACGTAAGCTTTAACAAATCCGGTTTTCGACTCCATCGACATCAGGCCTGCATGAAGGAAAAACTTGTTGTAACGAATGGAATCGTAGGGTGTCATCACCGTATCAACAGGGCCGTTCCACGAAAAGACCATCATCTCAACCGGCGTTTTAAACGATTTCATAATGGAGTCCATCGAAACACCGGCTCTTCTGAGCTTTTTGTAGCGCTGACTCCGTCGCACACTGCGCATCATCAGTTTATTAACCTGTTCGGCAACTTCATCGGGTTCACCTTTAAAAACAAATGGAGCGTAAGTATATCCTTTCCAATGTTCGTAAAATGCCGGCTGCAGGTTGTTTTTTAAATGTTCGCGAACTGCCTCCTCGGCATAGCGCTGCATGCGCGAGTCAATGGTGGTGTAAATTTTTAATCCGTCCTTATACAAGTTGTAAGGGGTGCCATCGGCCTTGTAATGGTTGGCGCACCATTTTTTCATAATGCTTCTCAAATACTCGCGGAAATAGGTGGCAAGTCCCTGATTGTGGTTTAGATTTCGGTATTTTGATACGCCGAGAGGGAGTTGTTTAACCGAATCGGCTACCGTTTGTGAGATAAAGCCGTATTTGGCCATTTGAGAAATTACCAGATTTCGTCTTTTCAGCGCGTTTTCAGGATGTAAAATGGGGCTGTACCGCGTGGGCGCATTTACAACCCCGGCCATGAGTGCCGCCTCCTGAATGTTAAGCGAATCGGGTGGTATTCCGAAAAAGGTTCGCGAAGCCTGCTTGATGCCATAAGCGTTGTGGCCAAAAAAAACCGTGTTCAGATACATGGCTACAATCTCTTCTTTTGAATAGTACTTCTCTAATTTGGCAGCGGTAACCCACTCCTGAAATTTACGAATTACTAATTGTGGTTTTGAAAGCCGACCGCGAGGAAACAGGTTTTTGGCAAGCTGTTGTGTAATGGTACTGCCTCCGCCCTTTTGCTTGCCTGTAAGTACGCCATATAATACTCTGCCCAATGCTTTTTCGTCGATACCCGAATGGTCGTAAAATCTTACATCTTCAATGGCCAACAGCGCATGGATAAGGTTGGGTGATATATGCTGATAGGTTATGTTTGAACGGTTTTCGATAAAAAAAGTTCCCAACATAATGCTGTCGGACGAGTAAATTTCGGTGGCAAGGTTGCTGTTGGGGTTTTCAAGCTCTTCAAACGTTGGCATTTTGCCAAACCAGCCGGAGGCTATCCCGTAAAAAAAGAGGATGATAAGTGCTGCAAACACAAAATATAACATCCAAAATTTGACGAGGTAATTAAAAAACTTTTTTTTATTTGTTGTTGTTTCTTCGCTCATAACACTTTAAAAAACTACTTTGATTCAGTAATATTAATTCCGATACCGAGAATATTTTTTAACGTATCCTGCCGCATGGCCTGTTGAAAATAAAAATTGTATTTACCTGCCATGGGAAATTTTAACTTGTTGCGTATTAATATATTATCTTCTTTAACATCGGTCCATCCTTTGCCAAACCATTTTCCGCTGTTGTCGGCCAAAATACATTCCAACGTGTCGCGTGTAATACTGTTATCGGGAAACTGAGTGGTTAAAAAAAGATAAAGGTTGCTGTAACGGTAGTTTGTGTTGTGGCGAATGGTAACAAAAAAGTTATAAAGCCGCGCGGTATCGGTAACCGGAACTTCAAAGTGTGCCAGATTGTCTTTGTACCATTTTCCGTTTTCAAGATTGATGTGTTCGTTGTAAATGGAATGCTGGCCGCAAGAAGTGATTAGCAGCATTACAGTAACAAACAATACCGGACGAAATAAAATTTTCATACTAAAGAATTAACAATCTCTTATAACAAATGGAAAATGTTCAAAATTATTGTGTTCTGTTCACTATATATACCCCGTTGGCTGGTCATCGTTGCTGTTGTCGTCAACCATGGATGCCTGTTCTTTTTCAACGGCAAACTTTTCGATGTCAGCCGGAAATTTGTTTTGTTTATTCATTTGCATGATATGCTTAACCTGCTCAATATGAATCGCCAGTAAATTATTGGGGTCATCTTTATAAGCGTACCACATAATCTGTTTAAAGACGTCACTTTTTTTATAAAAAGCAATACCTTTTTTAGCTTTCAGCGGGATGCGGTTGTCGGGAAATTCCTTAAGGGCATCGGCATAATCGTCCACTTCGTAATTGAGGCAGCATTTAAGCTTGCCGCACTGGCCTGCTAATTTTTGGGGATTAAGCGATATTTGCTGTACCCTGGCCGAATTGGTGGAAACACTTTTAAAACTGCTAATCCACGATGAACAACACAGCTCCCGTCCGCACGACCCGATGCCACCCAGTTTGGCCGCTTCCTGCCTGACGCCAATTTGACGCATTTCGATACGAATATGAAAATTTTCCGCCAGTTTTTTTATCAGCTCTCTAAAGTCAACCCGCTCGTTAGCCGTGTAATAAAAAACGGCTTTGGTTCTGTCGCCCTGATATTCCACATCGTTAATTTTCATTTCAAGGCCAATATTCATGGCGATTTCGCGGCTTCTGAAAATTGTTTTGTCTTCCAGCTCAATGGCCTTAAGCCAATTTTCAACATCGGCGGTACGGGCATAACGGTAAACCTTTTTTATATCCGATTTTTCAGGGTCAACCCGTTTTCGTTTCATCTGCAGGGGAACAGCATCACCCGTAAGCGAAACAATGCCTATGTCGTGCCCTGAAACGGCTTCCACAGCCACCACATCGCCAACGCTTAAAAGTAATTCGGGAGGCTGTTTGTAAAAATCTTTATGGTCGTTTTTAAAGCGAACCTCAACAAAAAGGTTTTCCTCATCTTCAATGGGATTTTTATAATCCTCCAGCCAGTTAAAGGAGCTTAATTTGCAACATCGCAACTGGTTTACCTTTTGCTTTGTTTCGGCACTTGCCGGCATACAGCATCCCCGCGAGGTGTTTATATTAAGAGTTGGTGTATATTTATCTATATATTCGTCCATGGTAATTATTCTATTTTTCAATCGACAAAGGTAGCAAAATTAAATATGCTAAATTACGAAATTGCTTTTCGGCCACGGTTGAGCAGTACAGCGAGGGTCAGGCTTAAATCGCCAAATAAAATGGCCGGATGTGCATTGCGTTCGATGTGATATACCGCTTCGTTGAGGGCTTCGTAAAAGTCGTATTGGTTCGATTTGTTGATGTATTTTGCAAAGCTGTTGAAAAAGGTTTTTTCGGCATCTTTACCGGTTACCAAATTTCCGTTGCCGCTATTAATTTGAATGCTGTTGTGAACCACCTGTAGTCCGTATTGAAGAAAACTTTTTTGCTTTTCGCGGCCAATGCCGGCAATTTTTTGTGCAAATGCAAAAAGCGCAGGGTAATCGTATTTATAACACAACAGCAGCCATTCTCTAAACAATTCAAAGTTGGTTTGATCCTCTTCTGTTTGCTTCGAAAGCATCAATGCCCTGCTCCAGTTTCCGTTGGCATTGGCTACAATATTGGGTAGCAGCAATTGGTTAACATCAGGCTGTTGTTTAAGGGCATCCATCAAAACCTCCTGTTTAAGCTTGGGTACTTTAACAAGCTGTGCCCTCGACCGCACGGTAGAAAGTAACATCTCGTACCGTTCGGCAATTAAAAAGATAAGGGTATCTTCGGGAGGCTCCTCAAAGGTTTTTAGCAGTTTGTTGGCCGGGGTGGTGTCCATGCGCTCAACCATCCAAATAATGGCAACCTTAAAGGTGGCTTCAAACGATTTAAAACTAAGTGCCTTTATCAGGTTGTTGGCATCGCGGGCATAAATGCTGCCCTGTTTGTTGCCGATGTTTAAAAAGGAGTACCAGTCGCTTTGAACCGCGTAGCCATTCACCTTTTTAAGGTATTCAATCCATTGCTTGTTGTAAAGCTCGGAGGAGGGATTTCTTTCAGTTGATTTTTCCGGTTTGTTGGAAGGAAAAACAAAATGAAGGTCGGGATGAGAAAACTTTTCGTATTTAACACACGATGAACATTTGCCGCAACTGTCGTTTTCCTGCTTGTTCTTGCAATTTAAAAATTGGGCAAAAGCAATGGCCAACGGCAGGGAGCCTGAACCCTCGGGGCCTAAAAACAGCTGAGTATGAGCTACACGTCCCTCCTTATAGGCGTTTAACAGTTTTGCTTTTACCGCCTCCTGGCCAATGATATCTTTAAATTGCATAGGGGCTCAAAATTAGAAAAAAGAGTGGAGCAATTACTTTTATATCATTTATTTTTTTCATCTTTGCCGTCGAAATATTGAAATATATAAATACATAATATCATGGAAAATCACAACGAAAAACATTGTCTTGTTTGTAAGCGCGACGAGCAAACTGTCCCTTTGGTAAGGGTTGATTTTAAAGGAAACCAATATTGGATTTGCCCTCAGCATATTCCCGTTTTAATTCACGACCCTCAGCAGCTTGAAGGAATGCTTCCGGGCGCTAAAGACATGCAGG
>JALVAQ010000250.1 GCA_027011095.1 Bacteroidales bacterium | reverse complement strand
CTACTACCTCAACCAAAACAGCAATGTTCACCGTGGAGTGCACACCCTCAGCCAGGAAGCAACCGATTTGTATGAAGCATCACGCGATTACATCAGAAAATTTATCAATGCCGAAGAGAGCAAAGAAATAATTTTTACACGGGGCACTACCGAATCCATTAACCTGCTGGCAACGGCTTTAAAGCCCTGGATTGTAAAAGGCGACGAAATTATGGTTACCGCCATGGAACACCATTCTAATTTTGTACCCTGGCAACAACTTTGCAATGAGCGCGGCGCCAAACTCAAAATTGTTCCCATCGAAAAAAACGGCGAGCTTGATTTGGAGTTTTTAAATAAAATGATGAACCCCTACACCAAACTTCTTGCCTTAACGCACGTTTCCAATGTTTTGGGCACGGTAAACCCTGTTAAAGAAATCATTAAAATGGCAAAGGACAAAGGAGTTCCTGTACTTCTTGATGGCGCTCAGGCCATTGCCCATACCAAAGTGGACGTGCAGGATTTGGGCTGCGATTTCTATGCTTTTTCAGGTCACAAAGCCTATGCCCCCATGGGTATTGGCGTGCTTTACGGCAAATTTAACTGGATGAGGCGCCTTCCTCCTTACCAATTTGGTGGCGAAATGATTGACGAAGTAACCTTTGAAAAAACAACCTTTAACGAACTGCCTTACAAGTACGAAGCCGGCACACCCAACGTGGAAGGCGCCCTGGCTCTCGAAACGGCACTGCGATACATCAGCACAACCGGTATCGATACCATTCGTCATCACGAAGACTCTTTGCTGCGATATGCAGAAAATAAAATTTCCGAAATTGATGGAGTACGAATTATCGGAACCGCACCCGAAAAAACCGGAGCACTCTCATTTTTGATTGACGGAACCCATCCCTACGATGTGGGTATGCTGCTTGATAAAATGGGCATTGCCGTCAGAACCGGCCACCACTGCGCACAACCGCTGATGGAATTTCTTAACATTCCGGGAACCGTTAGAGCCTCCTTTGCCATGTACAACACCACCGAAGAGGTTGATATTTTTACTGATGCACTTACAAAAGTTGTCGCCATGCTCAGGTAAGGTGATGAACTTATTTAAAGTTAACCTATTTTTGCCAAAAATTAAACAACCATGACCATTCAAGAAAAACAAAACGCCATCATCGAAGAGTTTTCAATGTTTGATGACTGGATGGATAAATATTCGTATCTTATTGAGCTGGGAAAAGAGCTGCCTCCCATCAACGAAAAATATAAAGACCCGCAACATCTTATCTCCGGATGCCAATCAAGAGTATGGCTTCAGGCCGATATGGACGAATCCGGTAAAATTAATTTTTCTGCCGATAGCGATGCAGTAATCACAAAAGGAATTGTAAGCCTGCTTATCAAAGCCTTTTCGGGACATACTCCCGATGAAATTCTTGAAGCCGATTTGGATTTTCTGGAGCAGATAGGACTGAAAGAACACCTCTCCCCTACCCGCTCCAACGGACTGGTATCCATGATAAAGCAAATCAGACTTTACGCACAGGCCTTTAAGTTAAAACAAGGAAAATAATTTGCCATGACCAACGAAGAAAAAAGAGCAATAGAAGATAACATCCGCATAGCCTTAAAAACCATTTACGACCCCGAGATTCCCGTCAACATTTGGGAACTGGGTCTTATTTACGGCGTTGATGTTCAAGATAACGGTTTTACAAAGGTTACCATGACCCTCACCGCACCCAACTGTCCGGTTGCCGAAAGTCTTCCTCAGGAGGTAAAACAAGCGGTGTTAGATGTAAAAGGTGTTAAAGGCGCCGAAGTGGAAATTACCTTCGACCCTCCCTGGAATCAGGATATGATTTCGGAAGAAGCCAAACTGGAACTGGGCTTACTTTAAATGGATAAACCTCACGGGTTTTTATCCGGAACAAAACTATTTTGCTTAATTTCAATAAGTTGAGACATTCAACATGAGTCATTGTTGCAGCCGGTATTATCTTTTATAAATCAAATTCAACTCCGACAATTCCCTTCCAATTTGTTGAATACCCGTCAATATTCTTTCAGTCTGGTATTCCGATGGTTTTTTCCTGCCTTGAATATATTGAGACAATAAAGTCGGGTTCATTCCTATTTTTTCGGCAAGAAATTTTGAATTCAAAACCTTATAGTATTGAAAAAACTGTTTAAAATCTATCTCAAATTTTATGCTCTCATGGTTTAATTTTTTACTTTCTTCTTCAAAAAATAACTGTGCGGCTTCATAAGCATTATTTATTAATTCTGGAACTGTTTTTCCGGTTGTGAAGATTGGATAATCTTCGGAGTATGCTGAAAATCCCGTGTCTGTTTTTTCAACAATCATTTTTATTTTTTTCCCTAAATTTTTCATAATTCTCTCCTCCTATTTATTTTTT
>JALVAQ010000249.1 GCA_027011095.1 Bacteroidales bacterium | reverse complement strand
CCGTTGTGTTAGCTCGCAAAAGTAAAAGCAGTAACGCTTCCATTAACCTGGTTTCATCTTCTATAATCATGGCCACAGGAGTGATGTTTATCCGGGTTTTGCTGTTGGCTTTTGTTTTTAATGCCTCTGTTGCCAAAACATTGCTTTTGCCACTGACAATTCTTACAGTATTTACTTTTGCAGTGGCCTGGGCAGTGTATAAGTTTGGCAACAAGGGCAGCGATGACAAGTTGGAAAACAGCAAAGCCCGCAACCCGCTGGAATTTAAAACAGCCATTTTATTTGCAGTTTTGTTTGTGGTCTTCGCCCTGCTTACACGCTACGTTATGAATACTTATGGAACCAAAGGATTAAACCTTTTATCGCTGGTTGTGGGCGTTACCGATATCGACCCGTTTTTACTGAGTTTGTTTACCGGAAAATATCATATTACCATGGATGCACTGGCACAGGCAACACTTATTGCCGTTACCAGCAACAACGTCATCAAACTTGGATATGGTCTGTTTTTAGGCGACAAAAAGCTTTATAAAACACTGATCCTTGGATTCTCTGCCATTATTGCCGTAAGTGTTGTACTGATATTGGCATGTCTAAATTCAATATCTTAGCGCAATAAAATTAGCAACAATCTTGTTATATTTCCGGACAAGTGGAACTATTGCAATTTATAACCGACAGGTTATTAAAAACCAAATATTCATATTTAAAAATTAAAAACATGCACAAAATATTACTTGTTATTTTAACGCTTGTATCTTTCAATATACAAGCTCAAAACACCTACTATATTAACTTGTCAGGAAGTGATACAAATGATGGGTTAACAGAAAATACAGCCTGGCGAACGCTTGGCTATGCGGCATCATCATCAAGTCCGGTAACCGCCGGGGATACCGTATATATTAAGGCTGGCGACTATGGAAATGACGATGTATTTATTGATAAAAATTATGATGCAAATGATGCTCGCATTTCATTTATTGGCTATCAAAATGTTCCGGGAGATATATCCGATTTTAATTTTACCTATGGTAACAATGTAGATCCTACGCTTATGCCATTGATAAACCCCGGTAACAGAAATACCGGTGAAGGAATTAATCTGTCTGATATTTATTCAATAACCCTTAAAAATATCCAAATAGCCAATTGCCTGTCAGGAATCAGCATCTGGAATACTACATCTATAAATTCAAATCACATTTTGGAAAATATTTTCTTACAAAATATCGGCTGGGAATATTCCACGGCAATTGCATTAAAAGAAGCAAATAACAACAGTATAAAAAACTGCCTTATAGTTAATGCAACAGGGGCAGGTATGGATATTTGGGGCGATAACAATCATATTGAGAATTGTAAAATTTACAGCAACGAAAGTCAGTTAGTATCAGATGGCACTTACACTTCTATGGATTATTATATTGTTGTAAAGGGTGATAATAATTTGATAAAAAACTGTTATGGTGAACGCGATGGCGACCTGGAAGATGTAGGTCATGGATTTGAATTAAAGGAAAGTGGTCAGAATAATCTGTTTGTTGATTGTACGGTAAAAAACATGATTGCCGGATGCTTTAGTGTTCGATGGGCAGGTGTACAGAACAACGAATTCAGAAATTGCCATGCCATTGGTGGTATATCGGATGATGTTTCGGCTTTTATGATACGGGAAGGGGCAAACAACAATACGTTTAATGCTTGTATTTCGGATGGCTGTCAGGCCGGAATCCGTTTTTTATTGGCGGGAGAAGATGCGGATACCTGTGGATATAATAACTCATTCAATAATTGTATTATTAAAAATTCAAAGTGGGCAATCGATCTAAATCCATACTATTACAATAGTGCTCCGGTGAATGATAACAGAATAGCAAACTGTGTAGTTGATAGTGCAACCTATCTTTTTAACTGTGAAAGACCAAATGCAGGAAATCAGCTGGTAAACTGCATTATCACTAATGTTGATTCCCTGTCAATAGGGGATAATACGCTAAACTTTGAATATCAGTACTCTGATTTTTTTAATAATGGTTTTGCCATGTTGTCAGGTACGGGCAATATTTCCAGCGACCCTTTATTTATGGATGCATCGTCAGGAGATTACCATTTGCAAAAAACAAGCCCATGTATTGATAACGGGACATCACAAAATGCCCCTTTGGTAGATTTTGAAGGAGTTAGTCGTCCTCAGGGAGCCGGCTTCGACATGGGAATATACGAATACCATGAACCTTTTGGAACAATTGAACTTAATGCCAATAAAATGGAAGTCTATCCAAATCCCACAACAGATAAGGTCAACCTGCCAAACCAATATCTCCACCAACATTACGATATTGTTTCCACAATGGGGAGTATTGTAAAAAGCGGATTGCTTACAGATGGAAAAATTGATTTGTCAGCCTTAGAAACAGGCATCTATTATATTATTATTAAAGATAGGGATACGGATAAAACAGGGGTAGTATTGAAGAGGTGATGAAAACAGAGCCTGATTACGTACCATCTTTCGTGCCAAATATAAAAAATGGTTACCCGTAACCAACAGATAACCATTTCTTTAACAATGCTTTCAGTGATCCCGGCAGGACTCGAACCTGCGACCCGCAGCTTAGAAGGCTGCTGCTCTATCCAGCTGAGCTACGAGACCATCTTGGACTAAAGCGGCTGCAAAATTAACAATAATTGTCTATTGTCAAATAGTTACTTCAATAATTCTTCAATCTTCTTTACCATTCCGTTAAACTCTTTGGTGTCGTACAGGCGTGTAAGGTAAACGATGGTGCCCGTCGTATCAATAACCACGTTGCGGGTAACCCCTGCTTTTTTACGGGCAAACGTACCAAAAATATCAGCATTGGGATCCAGCGAAAAGGGGTAAGTAACTTTCATCTGTTCCTTGAAAGCTTTCACTTTATTAATGGGTTCGTCGTAATCAACCCCAATTAAAACAAAGTCTTTATCTTTAAACCGTTGCCACACCTCTTTTTCCAGATGAGGCATCTCCTTGCGGCACACTGAGCACCAGCTGGCAGTAAACTGAAGCACGACAATTTTATCGCGTAGCTCCGACAATTTTATCGTGTCGCCCGTTAACATAAAAAGTGAAACATCGGGAGCTTTATCACCAACCTTTACAATATAACCTCTGTCTTGCAGTTCGGAGTGCTGACTTTTAGCAGTACCCCCCATCACTGCCAACAACACCATCAAAAATAGTTTATACTTCATAGCTTTGAATTTTCGGCAAAAGTACATATTTCCGAACCGTTATTAGTTGATAAGTTTTATGGCATTAATCATACTTAGGAAAACAACTATTAGAATATTTTTATCTTTGCCGATGTTATTATAAAGAAAACCTTATGTCTTACAATTTACTAAAAGGAAAAAAAGGAATTATTTTTGGTGCGTTAGATGACAAGTCAATTGCCTGGAAAGTTGCCGAGCAGGCACATGCCGAAGGTGCCATTTTTACCCTGAGCAACACCGAAACAGCCTTGCGCTTTGGTATGACCAGCGAGTTGGCAGAAAAAACAGGCTCATCAATTATTGCTGCCGATGCCACCAGTGTGGACGATTTATACAATGTTTTTGAAAAGTCGATGGAAATATTAGGCGGCAAGGTTGATTTTGTGCTTCATTCCATAGGCATGTCGCTCAATGTGCGTAAAAAACGTGTTTATAACGACCTCAATTATAGCTACCTTCAAAAAACCCTTGATATCTCTGCCATTTCATTTCATAAAATGCTTCAGGTTGCCTATAAGCTGGATGCCATTAACGAATGGGGTTCGGTAATTGCTCTTTCCTATATTGCTGCCCAGCGGGTTTTGTACGGATACAATGACATGGCCGATGCAAAATCGTTGTTAGAGTCGATTGCAAGAAGTTTCGGGTACATTTACGGCCGCGAAAAAAAGATACGCGTAAATACCATCTCACAGTCGCCAACCATGACTACTGCCGGTTCAGGCGTAAAAGGAATTGACGGGCTGATGGATTTTACCAACAGGATGTCGCCTCTCGGTAATGCCGACGCACAAGAGTGTGCCAATTACTGCGTAGCCATGTTTTCGGATTTGACCCGTAAAGTTACCATGCAAAACCTGTTTCACGACGGTGGATTCTCCAGCATGGGAATGAGCCTGCGTGCCATGAGCATGTATAACAAAAGTCTTGAAGCCGCTATAAAACTTGACGATTTAGACCTGGATTAGCTCGAAAAACTTGTCCTTAATAATTATCGGGGAAGAGGAGTAAAGATAAAGTCGTAATATTATCCCCTCTCCCATGGGGTTTAGCCCATGGGAGAGGACTTAACCCATGGGTTAGGGTTTAGCCCATGGGAGATACGTATTGCATGAATATTTGTTTTTTGAGTTCTCACAGTTACAAACCGTGAGAAAGGTTGTTATTAAAGAAAATTCAAATTTATTCAAGGTCTCACGGTTGCAAACCGTTAGAGAGAGGTTAAGGAAAGGTCTCACGGTCTCATGGTTGCAAACCGTGAGAGAGGTTTAGGTATCGGGGAAGAAGAGTAAAGATAAAGTCGTAATCCCCTCTTCCATGGGGTTTAGCCCATGGGAGATACGTATTGCATGAATATTTGTTTTTTGAGTTCTCACGGTTACAGTTCACACGGTGTTCTCACGGTTGCAAACCGTGAGAGAGGTGTTTTTTGTAAATTGGGTTTTACAATTCTTATTACTACCGGAACCTCATGCTACAGTTTATTATGCTTGTGTTTCAATGATGCCCTGACAAATCCCACAAACAGCGGATGCGGGTTGGCAACCGTACTTTTATATTCGGGATGAAACTGAACCCCCACAAACCAAGGATGATTGGTTAATTCAATAATTTCAACAAGGTCTTCATCAGGATTAACGCCGGCAACCCTCATTCCGTTACCGATAAACTCTTCACGATATTGATTGTTAAACTCATAACGATGGCGATGGCGCTCTTTTATTGCTTCGCGCCCGTACTCTTTATAGCTTATTGACGCCTTATTTAATTTACAATCGTAAGCGCCGAGCCGCATGGTACCGCCAAGGCCTGAAATCTTTTTTTGGTTTTCCATCAAATCAATTACAGGGTAGGGTGTATTAGCATCCATTTCAGTAGAATGGGCACCCTTTAGCTGCAACACATTTCGGGCAAACTCAATGGCAGCACATTGCATACCAAGACAAATTCCCAAAAACGGAATATTGTTTTCACGGGCATAACGAATAGCCTCTATCTTCCCGTCAATTCCTCTGCCACCAAAACCGGGAGCTACCAAAACACCGTCAATATCGCCTAAAAGCTTGCCAACATTCTTCGATTCAATTATTTCAGAGTTCACCCTTTTTATATTAACACTCACCTGATTTTTAGCACCGCCATGAATAAAAGCTTCGTTGATTGATTTATATGCATCCTTTAGTTCAATATATTTTCCAACCAAAGCAATGGTAACTTCCTCCTTTGGATTTTTAAGGTTGTTAACAAAGTTATTCCAGTTGTTCAAATCCATGGTTTCCGGGATGGGTGTGGCCGTTTTTTTCAAAACTTCAATATCAAGCCGCTCCTCTTTCATCAAAAGAGGCACTTCATAAATGGTTTCGGCATCAATCGACTCGATTACCGAAGAAGGTTTAACATTACAAAACTGTGCAATCTTCTTCCTAATCCCCTCGTTAAGATGATGTTCTGTTCTGCACACAATAATATCGGGCTGCACACCCTGCTCCAGCAACGTTTTAACCGAATGCTGTGTGGGCTTGGTTTTAAGCTCGCCGGCGCTTTTTAAATAAGGCACCAACGTAAGGTGAATAACAGCACAATTTTCGTTCATTTCCCACTTCATCTGCCTAACGGTTTCCACAAACGGAAACGATTCGATGTCACCCACCGTTCCACCAATTTCAGTAATCACAAAATCATATGCGCCAGTTTCGCCAAGCAACTTAATCAAACGTTTTATCTCATCAGTAATATGCGGAATAACCTGAACCGTAGTTCCAAGGTACTCCCCTTTTCGCTCCTTGCTAATCACGTTCTGATAAATCCTACCCGTGGTTACATTGTTAGCCTGCGAAGTGGGCACGTTTGAAAACCGTTCGTAATGCCCCAAATCAAGGTCGGTTTCAGCACCATCATCCGTAACATAACATTCGCCGTGTTCGTAAGGATTTAACGTACCCGGATCCACATTAATGTAGGGGTCGAGTTTTTGGATAGTAACCGAAAAACCCCTGGCCTGCAACAGCTTGGCCAATGATGACGAGATAATTCCTTTTCCAAGCGATGATGAAACACCGCCGGTTACAAAAATGTATTTTGCTTGTTTTTTCATGATTTAGGCAGGATGATGAATTTACGTATGCAAAGAAACTATAAAAAAAAGGGTTTTGAAAATTAAAAACCAATTTTTAATTAACAACGTAAACAGAAAAAGGAGGCTGTCAAAACTAACAACCTCCTTTTAAAAATATCTGTTTGTGTCCCATTAAAAATAGGCAGGACGAAGCACACCCGAAACATATTTGGCAACCCTGATAACCTGCATGGCATAACCATACTCATTATCGTACCAAACATACATTATCAGGTTCTTTTTATCGTACGACACTTTTGTTGCCAGGCTGTCGTAAATTGAAGTAACCGGCTCACCAATAAAGTCGGACGAAACCGCATCAGCCGAGGAGGAATATTTGATTTGCTCAACAAGACTTCCTTCCAGCGAAGCTTTACGCATCAGTTTATTCACCTCTTCAACGGTAGCCTCCTTTTTCAACGAAAGTGACATAATTACCAACGACACATCAGGCGTAGGTACCCTGATGGCGTTTCCGGTAAGTTTTCCCTCAAGCGACGGAATGGCCTTGGCAACAGCCTTGGCAGCGCCTGTTTCGGTAATAACAAGGTTTAAAGGTGCCGAGCGTCCACGACGGGTTTTTTTATGAAAGTTATCCAACAGGTTTTGGTCGTTTGTATAGGAGTGAACCGTTTCGATATGTCCCTTTTCGATGCCATAATTTTTTTCAATCACCGAAAGCACCGGAACCGATGCATTGGTTGTACACGATGCAGCCGAAAACACCTGTTCATTTTCAATTTCATATTCATCCTGATTAACACCGTAAACGATGTTCGGGATATCACCTTTTCCGGGTGCCGTTAATAAAACCTGGCTCACACCCTTGGCTTTTAAATGTCGCGACAAGCCTTCTCTGTCGCGAAAAATTCCTGTATTATCAATTAAAATGGCATCGTTTATACCGTATTCGGTGTAGTCGATATTTTCGGGACTGTCTGCCGCCAAAAACAACACCTGATGGCCGTTTATGTACAAACTTTTGTTGTCGATGTCTTCGATGGCAACACCACGAAACTGCCCATGAATGGAATCGTGGCGAAACAACGAAGCCCTTTTAATAATTTGTTGCGCATCATTACCACGCGTAACAATTGCCCTCAACCGCAACTGCTCGCCATTGCCCTGAATAACCAGTTCACGGGCTAAAAGGCGGCCAATTCGGCCAAAACCGAATAAAATAACATCCTTTGGTTTTTCAGGTTTGCCCCCAGTGCCGTTAATAAACTTTTTAAGCTTATGGCTGATAAAATCATCCACATCCAAATAGCTTTTCCGTTCGTTCACCCAGTCATTGTTAAGTTTTCCAATATCAATTCGCGAAGGTTTTATGTTGCAATGCAGAATCGCTTTTGCAAGTTTTAATGAATCTTTTACAAGCAGTTTTCTACCAATAATATTTTCAGCATACGAATGCTTGTACAATATCATGCTGGAACTGCGGTCGATAAGCTGGTTTTTGAAAAAGAGCAACTCAATGGATTTATCGTAAAATAGTTTATAAATTACATTGATAAATTCGTTGCTAAGTTGTTCCTGGAAGACCCAGTCTTTTAGGAAACTCTCATAGTCTCCATTCATGTTTTTTTTTGTCATTGTCCATTTTTTTGATTAACGATGTTTAATAATAAGCTGTGAAGCAAAGATAAAAAAAGATAGAGTTATTTAAATATTAAAGCATTTATTTAGAACTTAAATAAAGAGAAGGGCTAATTCCAATTTTAATACGCAAAAAAGTTTGTATTTAAAAATGAAACTACATCTTTTAAATACCAAACCACGAAGTGACTCAACATGAACAATCATTGGTGAAACCAGAGTTTAAAACAATGAATTTTTTAGTACTTAATAAATTTACTTACAAGCGATTGACCTTTATCATTGGTTATGCTTAACAAATAAACACCTGCCGCCAATGATGACACATCTTCTTTGATGATTTTAACACCAGGAAAAACAACCTCCTTTACAATTTGTTTTCCGCTTGCAAGGCTCGTTATTTTTAAAACACGGAGTTCCGAATCATTATCAATGGATATCGTTAAAATATCCGTCGCCGGATTTGGAAAAAGAGTAGCATGAATACCGGAAACATTGTCAACGTTGTTACCGACATCAACAACCGTTTGGCTTCTGAAT
>JALVAQ010000248.1 GCA_027011095.1 Bacteroidales bacterium | reverse complement strand
GTTTTTAATTGCGGATATGAGTATCATAGTTACATTTATTAATTGAGAAAACAAAAGTATGTGCATACAATAGTCAAATCCAAGTTTTACAGGTACTCAAATGGTACTCATGGGCAATTTTTTGGGTGTGGAGACAGAAGGAAAAAGATGTTAATATACTGATTATATCTGTGTTAGACATATCCCATGCAAAACACGATAGTTATTAGGTTGTGCAGGAGCGTGGCGTAAGAAAGTTTCAATAGCAAATGATCGGGAACGTAAAAGAGGCAAACCAGCCTTCAACCCCTTTAAATACAAACAGCGACAAATACCCCGGAAATCAAAATAATTATTACTTTTAAAGTCTAAAGTTGTATCACCATGAATTTACCAATTAAGGTTTTTATTGTTGACGACCACGAAATATTTCGTGACGGATTAAAAATGATTTTTAATAAAACCGATGAAATTGAAGTGGCTGGAGAAGCTGAAAGCGGCGAGGAATTTTTAAGTTTGTTGGGCAACATTGATTTTGATGTGGTTTTAATGGACCTTAAAATGGGCGGTATCAGCGGCATTGAAACCACCGAAAAAGCTTTGTCAAAATATCCCGAAACAAAAATCCTTGTGCTGTCAACTTATGGTGAAGAAGAGTTTCTGGAACGGATTATCCAGGCGGGTGCCATGGGGTTTTTACTAAAAAACGTGCTTAAGGAAACCTTATACAACGCCATCAAACTTGTTAATTCAGGCAAAAACTACTTTTCTCCCGAGCTACTCCCCTATTTTACAAAAAAGGTAATGAATACCGATGATGACACCGTTGCGCTTACCCAACGTGAACTGGAAGTGTTACAGCTTATCGGCAAAGGACTCTCCAACGATGAAATTGCACAAAAGCTGTTTATCAGCAAACGCACGGTTGACACGCACAAAAACAACCTTATTTCAAAAACCGGTTCAAAAAATATAGTCAGCCTGCTTATTTACGCCATCAAACACAAGCTGATTGATATAGATAAATAGAACCGCTTTTTTCTATTGCCAATAATATTACAAATCTGATTATGAAGACAAAACTATTCCCTCCGGTATCAACCCCCCTGCTAATTTTACTGTCGCTGTTTATTCCGGTTAAACAATCTTGCTCGCAAAACAATCAGGCTGACAGCCTTAAACAAATTCTTTCCATTTCCAGAGCAGACACAAACTATGTAAAAACATGTCTTGACCTGGCATGGTTATACATGTACAGCGAAACTGATTCGGCTGCGGTGTATGCCAATAAAGGTGTTATTGCCGCCAAAAAAATTAACCACCCTTTTATGCTTGCCAACAGCTACAATGCACTTGGCGTTACTAATATTGTACAGGGCCGGTATGCAGAGGCCATATCAGCCTTAAACAAGGGCGTGGAAATTACCCGGCAATTACTTGAAAAAGAACCGGAAAACAGAAAATATAAAAGAAGAATTTTAGCCCTTTATGCCAATATTGGCAACGTACATTACTATAAAGGCGAATACTCAAAAGCCATCGACAACTACATCAAATCGTTGAATTACTCCAATCAAATTAATTATACTCCCGGAAAAGCCAACTGTTTAAGCAACATCGGGGCAGCCTATAAGGATTTACTCAACTTTGATAAAGCATTGGAATACAATTACAAATCGCTTGCATTGGCACTACAAACAAAAGATGACTATTTAATATCGCAAAGCCTTAACAACCTCGGGGCAACCTATTATTCCGTTCCCGATTACGACAGCGCACGGTACTACTTTACCCAATCGACCAAACGATTTGAAAAGGAAAACAACGAATACGAACTTATAAACAGCTATGTTAACATGGGCGATGTTTACCGGCATCTGGGCAAATTTGATACGGCATTGGTTTATTACAATAAAGCACTAAACATTAGTACCAAGCTGGGGTCAACCGATGGGCTGATAAACGTTTATTATATGCTTGGCGAGCTGTACGATTCCACGCAGCAGTATCATAAATCCATTACTAATTTAAACAAGAGTTTGGAACTGGCTCAAAAAACAGGCACAAGCCGTTTTATTATGCTGAACCATGAAATGCTGGCCAAGGTGTATGTGAAACTGAATAAATACAAAAAAGCTTACAATCATTTCTATCAGTCGGGCATAATACGCGATTCGATTTTTAACGAAGAACGGGATAAAAGTATTGCCGAAATGGAAACTAAGTTTAGAACCAAAGAAAAAGAAGAAGAGATACAACTGCTTCTAAAAGAAAATGCACTGAATATTGCGAAAAGCCAAAACAGGCAAATTCTTTTCGTTTCAGTTGTAATTATACTGTTATTATTGTTGCTGGCGGTTATTTTTGCTTATGTCGCCTATAAAAACAAGCAAAAAGCTGCAAGAAGCCTTATACAGCAAAAAGCTGAAAAAAAGGTGCTTAACGCTGTAGTACAAACCGAATTTAATGAACGAAAAAGGTTTGCCGAAGAGCTGCACGACTCCATGGGAGCGTTACTGTCAACCTTAAAACTGTATGTTAACGAACTGGGAGACACAAACAACGTAGAAGAAAAACAAAAACTCCTCAATCGTGCCAATGAGTTACTGGACGAAACCATTGGTAATGCACGCTCTATTTCGCACAAAATCATGCCGGCTTCCATCAAAGAACAGGGACTTGAATATGCCTTACGCTCGTTAATTGAAAAAATCAACGCATCGGGAAAAATAGCTGTTGAATTTGAAACCGTAGGCGTTCAAAAACATTACGAAGAAATGACGGAACTTTCGATATACCGTATGCTTTTGGAAATGATAAACAACACCCTAAAGCACGCCGATGCTTCCAAAATAGAAATCTCACTCATTCACACCAACAACACACTATATCTTACTTATTCAGATAACGGCGTGGGTTTTGACATGAAAAACGCCCTGCAACAAAATCAAGGAGGCATCGGCCTTACCAACATCCTGAGCCGGATAGAAATAATTGGCGGCAAATATCAACTCAACAGCAAACCCGGCAAAGGTTTTACCGCTGATATTGAAATTCCGGTTTAATCCAATATGTCAGTCAAGCCCTTGGTGTTTATCGGGTAACGATACCGAGGGTTTGACTGCTGAATGCTTAAATGGTTGAATGAGTGAATGAGTGTAATGAAGCAATAATTTGCGAGCGAAGCAAAGCTGGCCGGATGAACATCAGTTCGGACAGGTATTCTTTTTCCTCATTCCTTATTTTCTCCCCATCTCCCTTTCACTCTTTCACCCTAAACTCTTTCAGATTTACCAAACGAGCTTGTAGCGGCTTCTACGCATTTTGCCTACATAAAAACAGGCATAATTTGCAGATAAATTTAGGCATTTCACTCTTTTACAACGAGTTGTGCAGATGTACTTTTGTTGCTGTAAATAATGCACATCCATGTTACAGCATCTGTTAAATAATTTGTTTTACCCTGAAAAAAGAAAAGTCAACTCCATTTTGGCTGAAATTGACAAACTATACCTTTATATAAACCGGAGAGGACAACTATACGGCGATCGTCATTTTCAAAAATTGTTCCCTAAAAAATACTGGAAATATTTGCAGCAATATGTATGGTTAAATAAAACCCAACAAGATAAACTTATCACAGGCTGCCTCAATATTATTCTGTTTTCAGCACATAATTGCATTAGAGGAACAGGAACCGTTATTGAAAAAAATTTAAAAGAAATATCGAATGCTATCAATAACTTTCAACCCGAAACCGATGAACAAACAAAGCTATGGTTTATGGTTAAAGAAGCGTTGATGCTTTGCGAGAAGAAGATGAATTTGGTACAGGATAATAACAAGGAAAACTCAATCTATCAATCTATTACATGGACTTTAAAACACACCGTATTAAACGAAAACCCCTCATGAAAAATATAAAATCAAAAGGTAGGAAATTTGGTTTGGCCGGCCTGTTACAAAAGGGTAACGGGTTTGGCCAAGGGGGGCACAAACAGGCAAAACTTAAAATTATTATTTAAATACTTACGATTATGAAAAAGTTTCTATTTATTACAGTGGTATTACTAATGGTTGCAACCATGGGAGAAGCTCAGGTAGCCATAAACACCGATGGCAGCACTGCCAACACATCCGCCATGCTGGATGTAAAATCTACAACAAAGGGAATGCTTGTTCCCCGGATGACCAAAGCCCAGCGCGACGCCATTACTTCGCCGGCAACGGGCTTAATTATTTATCAAACCAACGATACATCCGGTTTCTACTTTTATTCCGGTTCGGCATGGGAAGTGATTGGAGCCGAGGCTATGTCCATTGATGATTTGAGTGATGGACACTCCCAAAATAACAATGTGCTATTAGGAGAGAAATCTGGTGAATTTGCACACCTTGACAATGGCCATGATAATACATCTCTGGGTTATCAATCGCTTTCTCATGTTAATTTGGGTTCCTATAATACTGCCGTGGGTTCGGGTGCTCTTTTATCAGATACATCCGGTTACCAAAATACAGCTATTGGAAGCCTTGCACTTCAATCAAATAATGGGCATGATAATACTGCTACCGGATTATCTGCACTTTGGTTCAATACCTCGGGAAATGGCAATACGGCTTCCGGTTCCTACGCACTTTCTTCTAATAAATCGGGCTCCTCCAATGTAGCCATTGGTATATATGCATTGCACATGACTGATAGCATTAATAACCTTGTTGCCATTGGCAACTCGGCACTTCACAGTAATGGCATAGGGGCTTCAGGCATGCAGGCAACCGAAAACACTGCCATAGGCTCGAATGCGCTGTATGCAAATACTATTGGGCAGCAAAATACCGCCATCGGTTATTATACACTTAATACTAACGACTCGGGTAGCTACAACACAGCTGTCGGTACTGCCGCCCTTTATAAAAACTCTACAGGAAACCATAATACAGCAACTGGTTTTCAGGCATTGTATTTTAACCATACCGGTTCCAGCAATGCAGCCTTTGGCTCTGGTTCGCTTCAAGTCAATAATACCGGTAGTTACAACACTGCCGTCGGTACCGAAGCGCTTCATAACAATAGTTCAGGCGAAAACAACGTGGCGGTAGGCACTTATGCTTCTTCTTCAAATGTTGTAGGCTCAAACAATACTGCCGTAGGGCGCTCAGCATTATTCTTTAACAAGACAAATAATAACAGTGCCTTTGGCTCGGGAGCTTTAAGTTTTGACACTACCGGAAACAATAATTGTGCGTTTGGTGCTTATGCTCTTTTTACCAATGCTTCAGGCGAAAACAATACTACCATGGGTACATATAGTCTTTATAATAACTCAACAGGAAGCTTCAATGCAGCATTAGGCATATATACATTGTATTGTAACACAACAGGACATTCTAATGTGGCATTTGGCACAGATGCATTGTATAGCAACACTGACCGCAGCAACCTTGTGGCCATTGGCGACTCGGCACTTTTCCATAACGGAGAAAATGTTACTCAATCGTATGAAGCAACTGCTAATACCGCTATTGGTTCAAAAGCCCTTTATCAAAACACCACCGGATTTGATAATACAGCTATAGGAAATAATGCAATGAAATATAATCAATCAGGCGATGGCAACAACGCAATTGGTACATTAGCTTTACAAAACAATACACAAGGTGACTATAACACAGCCATCGGAATACAATCGCTTTATTTTAACACAACGGGAGAAAACAACATCGCCATAGGACATCTTTCTTCATTTGAAAATACAAATGGAAAATTCAATATAGCATTGGGAAACAGAGCCCTTTTCAGTAATGCATCAAAAAGTTACCTGATAGCCCTTGGTGATTCGGCACTTTTCAATAATGGCACCGGAGCCAGCGGTACCCAGGCAACTAAAAACATCGCAATAGGTTCAAAAACATTGCTTTCAAACACAATCGGTGAAAGCAATACGGCTGTTGGATACCGTTCATTATATAAAAACGTTTCAGGCAGTTATAATACTGTTTTTGGAACAGAAGCAGACTATTACAACTCAGCAGGAAGCAATAATGTAATGCTTGGATACAAAGCAGGTTATGTTGGCTCGGCTCATTCCAAATCAGGCAACGTGTTTATCGGATATCAAGCCGGATACAACGAAACAGGAAGCAATAAGCTCTATATCGAAAACTCTAACTCCTCCAGCCCGCTTCTTTACGGTGAATTTGACAACGATCTCTTACGCGTTAACGGACGTCTTGGAGTAGGCACAAGCCCCGATTCCGACACCAAACTCAGGGTTTCACACGATGGCCTTTATGCAGGATATTTTACAAGTAATAATGCAAACTCCAACACAAAAATCATAAGAGCGGAGTATAACTCCACCTCTCTCTACGATGTAGCTGCAGTATATGGCGATGCAACTCCCAGCGACAATGATAACTATGGTTACGGCGGGGATTTCCATGGAAACTATATAGGCGTAAATGCTTACACCGATCCGGGTTCCTCCTCAGGAACAGCTTATGGAGTTTATTCTTTTTGTAGTGGAACAGCAGGAACACGCTATGGCGTTTACGGGTATGCATACGGAAGTGGAGCCAATCGCTATGGGGTTTATGGAGCGGCAACAACAGATTCAGGCAGTTATGCCGTTTACTGCGATGGTAACGGAGTTTATACCGGAACATGGTCACAATCATCCGATAAAAAATTAAAAAGGGATATTAAGCCGCTATCAAATATGGTTGAAAAAGTCATGCAACTTAAACCATCCACCTATTATTACAGAACCGATGAGTTTAGTTTTATGAATCTGAACAAAGGAAAACAGCTGGGCTTTGTTGCACAGGACATGGAAACGGTTTTCCCCGAACTGGTTTCTGAAGTATCTCACCCCAAAACAAATGGTAAAACAACGGAAATTGAAAAATATAAAGCCATCAACTACATAGGCCTTATTCCGGTACTTGCGCAGGCAATACAGGAACAACAAACAGAAATTTCATCCGTAAAAGAGGAAAATAAACAGCTGAAACAGCAAAACCAACAGCTGATTAAACAACTCGAGCTTTTTGAAAAACGACTTACTGAATTGGAAAAAAAGAAATAAAAACTAATCGTTAATAGTAGGAGCCTTTCAAAATCAAGTTGTAAAAACCCCTGTTCGGCCGATTCCGGTTGAGCGAGGGTTTTTGCTATTTGTTTTTCTAATTTATTCAGGTAAATGATATAGACAATTACATTATCACCGCCGTGAATAAACTAACTATGTAAAATCTGGTTTGTTGAGTATAAAATTCGGATAAACTTATAAAATCTTAATTTTTGTATTTAGATTTGCAATAAAGCATTTCATTTTAAAAAACAAATACCTTTAAGTTATGAAACAACTATTATTTTTATTAGCAACAGTATTGTTCACAATTAGCTGCTCAACTGTACCTATTACCGGCCGTAAACAATTCAATATGATACCATCGGCTGAAATGCTTGCTATGAGCAATCAGCAATACGGTGATTTTTTAAAAGAGCACAAAAATAGTAACAATCAACAGGCTACTGCTATGGTAAAACGTGTTGGAAAAAATATTCAGCAGGCAGCAACTAAGTTTTTAGTAAAACATAACAGAGCCAATTTATTGGAAGGTTATGACTGGGAGTTTAATCTGGTTGAGGATAAACAAGCCAATGCATGGTGTATGCCCGGAGGTAAAGTGGTGGTTTATACCGGTATTTTACCAATTACCAAAAACGAAAGCGGACTGGCAGTTGTGATGGGGCACGAAATAGCCCATGCCATTGCAGAGCACGGTAGTGAAAGAATGAGCCAGGAGTTGGTGCGACAATTGGGTGGTGTTGCACTAACAGTTGCTTTGCAGGAGAAACCGGAAGAGACTCAGGCTTTATGGCTGGCTGCATACGGTATTGGTTCAGAGGTTGGTGTCATGCTTCCGTACAGCCGTTTGCACGAAAGTGAAGCCGACCATTTAGGCCTTGTTTTTATGGCTATGGCCGGATATGACCCGCATGTTGCTCCCGAATTCTGGAAGCGCATGCAAAAAATGAATAATGCAGCAAAACCACCTGAATTTTTAAGTACTCACCCTTCAGATCAAACCCGTATCGAGAACTTGCAAAATTGGATATCCGAGGCAATGCAATACTATCAGGAAAGCAAAAAGTGATTTGTTTCAGACGTTTACTTAAAAAGTGTAATCGATGTTTCTATAACTTTGTAAAGGATGTTTGTATTTCGTATCATTACAATGTATCATAGTTTAAAAAGTATTTACGAATAGCAGGGATAATCAAAAAAAAACCCGGCATTGCCGGGTTTTGAGAATATTCGTCTGTATTTAAATAATCGGATACTGTTTAAATATCTCACTTGATTTCATCAAAATATCAACATATTGTGCACGACGATAAGCGTAAGGGTCTTTAACATTTTTTTTGGAAAGATTTCCGCGGAAATTATCAATGGTTTCATACTGCTTGTTGGCCATCCATATTTCTATGTCTTCCAACATTTTTGAAATCTGCTGTGGGCCATGTTTGTAA
>JALVAQ010000247.1 GCA_027011095.1 Bacteroidales bacterium | reverse complement strand
CAATCAGGGTTATGGCCGAAATGTGTTTAGCGGAGGCCTTAACAACCTGTTGTGGATTAGCTATGTAATCATGCTGTCGCTTTATGCTTCTGCTTTTGGTTCGTATGGTGCCAGCCTGATAAAAATTACCGGAAACTTTGCATGGGACAAACATATTCTTCTGTCGGCAATTATTATCTTCAGCACCTTATTAAATTACATCAGCTTTAAAGTGGTGAGCATTACCGAAAGTTTTGCCGTGTACATCAAAATTTTCATCTTGGTTATTTTCGTTGTAATCGGCTTTTGGGGACTGGGAAGCAACCCCAACTTTCATCAACTTGAATTGGTTAACTGGGTTGGCCCGTTTAAGCTGCTAAGCGGTGGCATGGTGATTTTTGTGGCTTACGAAGGCTTTGAGCTTATTGCCAATGCCGTACCCAATATTAAAAACCCTCAGAAAAATATATCACGTTCTTACTACTATTCGGTGCTTTTTGTAATTCTGCTTTATATTTTAATCGCCATCATTACTGTTGGTTCTGTTTCGTTTGATAAGATTGCCAAAGCGCAGGAGTATGTACTGGCTGTGGCCGCTGAACCCATGTTGGGAAAAGCGGGTTTTATGATTATTGGCATTACTGCCCTTATTTCAACCTTTTCGGCCATTAATGTTAGTTTATATGGAGGAAGTCGTGTGAACTACGAACTGGCTGAGGATGATGAACTGTCCCATGAGTTTACTACTAAGTTTTGGAATCAGCCCATTGGTTTACTGATTATTGCGCTGCTAACACTTACCGTAGCCAACGCGTTTAATCTGGAAAGCATTTCCACTTCGGGAAGTGCAGGCTTTTTGCTGATATTCGGGTTGGTAAATCTGGCAAACTATAAACTTGCCAAACAAATCAATGCATCAAAAGTGCTGGCAATGACTGGATTTTTGCTTTGTATGGCAGCATTGGCAGCGTTGCTGGTTCAGCAGTTTGGCACAAATCCGATAGGTGCATTGATAGGTATTTCGATTATTTTTGTGTCGTTTATTTTGGAATGGATTTACAAAGCTTTCGATAAAAAAAATAACCCGACAGCATGAGCCACATTGTTAATAACCTGTCACCTGATTTTTTAAAGTTCATATTGGTAACAATATTTTCGTTACTCATAGGACTGGAACAGCGAAGGCAGCATATCGGCGAGCAGGAAGAGCAAACTTTTGGTGCCGACCGAACCTTTACTTTTGTAGGTATTCTGGGTTTTATACTGTACATTGTTGCTCCGGACACATTACTCCCGTTTTTGCTGGGAGGTGTGGCTTTAACAGTTTTTCTTGCTATTTTTTATCTGAAAAAAATTGAAAATCAGAAGTTGTTTGGTATTACTTCACTGGTTGTTCTTCTGATTGTTTATAGTCTAGGCCCGCTAATTTACATGAAACCTTTGTGGTTTAGCATTCTGGTAGTTACTACTGTATTAATTATGGTTGAGCTGAAGCCTCAGTTTAAATTACTTACCAAGCGGTTTGACAACGATGAGTTTATTATTCTCGCCAAGTTTTTACTCATGGCTGGCATTGTACTTCCGCTACTGTCAAACAATGTAATAAGCCCTGCAGTCCCTATTTCTCCCTATAAAATATGGCTGGCAGTGGTTGTTATTTCCGGTATTTCTTATTTGAGCTACCTAATTCAAAAGTTTATTCTTCCGTCCAACGGGATGATTATCACAGGATTGCTTGGCGGCATGTACAGCAGTACTGCCACCACCGTTGTGTTGGCACGCAAAAGTAAAAGCAGCAACGCTTCCATTAATCTGGTTTCATCTTCCATAATCATGGCCACGGGAGTGATGTTTATCCGGGTTTTGTTGTTGGCATTTGTTTTTAATGCCTCTGTTGCCAAAACATTGCTTTTGCCACTGACAATTCTTACGGTATTTACTTTTGCAGTGGCCTGGGCAGTGTATAAATTTGGCAACAAGGGTAGCGATGACAAGTTGGAAAACAGCAAAGCCCGCAACCCGTTGGAATTTAAAACAGCCATTTTATTTGCAGTTTTGTTTGTGGTATTCGCACTGCTTACACGCTACGTTATGAATACTTATGGAACCAAAGGATTAAACCTTTTATCGCTGGTTGTGGGTGTTACCGATATCGACCCGTTTTTACTGAGTTTGTTTACCGGAAAATATCATATTACCATGGATGCACTGGCACAGGCAACACTTATTGCTGTTACCAGCAACAACGTCATCAAACTTGGATATGGTCTGTTTTTAGGCGATAAAAAGCTTTACAAAACACTGATTCTTGGATTCTCCGCCATTATTGCCGTAAGTGTTGTGCTGATATTGGTGTAGGAGAAAAATAGGAAATATTTGCATCTATGTAACGAATACGTTACCTTTATCTCGTGAGAGAAATATTTATAAAACATACTATATCG
>JALVAQ010000246.1 GCA_027011095.1 Bacteroidales bacterium | reverse complement strand
CTTACTTTTACTCCTGAACAGATGGGACCCAATCAGTTAAACGGAAAATTTCTAATTAACGGGGTAAGTTTCAATATGGATGTTATTAACTATTCCATCCAGCTTGGTAATACCGAGATATGGGTGTTGAAAAACCAATCGGCCATAGCCCATCCATTTCATATTCATGATGTGCAGTTTTATGTGCTGGACAGAAACGGAGTTGCGCCTCCTCCGGAAGAGCAGGGTAGAAAAGATGTAATCCTGGTTAAACCACAGGAAACCGTGCGGTTTATAGCAAGTTTTGATGATTTTGCCAACGATTCAGTACCCTATATGTATCATTGCCACATGCTTACTCATGAAGATATGGGTATGATGGGGCAGTTTGAAGTGGTTGATAACACCACCGGGGTTAACAATAACAATATCGAAGTAGGAGGAGTAACCATATACCCTAATCCTGCAATGGGTGATTTTCTGACGGTAACCAGTGACGAAAGCAATCTTCGTTCAGTAGCCATTTATGGTCTTACAGGGGAGCAGTTGCTAAAACGCCAGGCTGCCGGAAACAATGGGATAAAAATTGATGTTTCAACTTTTACAAGTGGATTGTATTTGATGAAGGTAGAAACCGAAAAGGGAGATGTTGTAAAGAAAGTTATAATTAAATGAGAATGCATTCAATGAATTCCATAACCATAAATATTGAAAACCTTAAGTGTCATGGCTGTGCCAACACCATTGCAAAAGGTTTAAACAAAATAGAGGCGGTTAAAAGCGTTTCTGTTGACGTACCCGCATCATCCGTTGAAATTTTATTTGACGGGGGATATGAAAACATAGAAACCATTAAAACCAAATTGTCCGGTATGGGATATCCCGAATCAGGACATAATAGTGCTGTATCGGTTGCAAAATCGTTTGTGAGCTGTGCAGTAGGAAGAGTAACGAAATAGTTTTTAATTAACACAATTTGAAAAATGAAAAAGTCATTATTAGTTTTAGGAATGGCACTGCTGCTTATTGGCGGTGGAGCGACCTTTACAGCCTGTAACAGTGCTGCAAACAAAACAAAAACGGAAGCAAAAGCCGAAGTTAAAAAAGAATCGAAAAAAGAAACAGCCGAGTATCAGTGCCCCATGCATTGCGAAGGCGACAAAACCTACGACAAGCCAGGTAAATGTCCCGTTTGTGGCATGAACCTGAAGGAGGTTGCCATGAATCACGAGCATGAGGGGCATAAGCATTAATAAAGACGCCGGTATTGGTCATGTTGAGTGATTTTTTGTAGTTTTAGCGAAGAAAAACCAAAACCATGAAAACCTCAAAAATCCATCTGATAAAAGCTGACATCACCACATTGGAAGTGGATGCTATTGTTAATGCTGCCAACCGTACGCTGCTTGGCGGTGGCGGGGTGGACGGCGCCATTCACAGGGCAGCAGGGCGTGAGTTGTTGGAGGAGTGTAAAACATTGGGCGGCTGTAATACCGGGTCGGCAAAAATTACCGGAGGGTACAAACTACCTGCAAAATTTGTTATCCATGCTGTTGGCCCTGTTTGGCACGGTGGCAATAGCCATGAGGACGAGCTGCTGAAAAGCTGTTATACCACGAGTTTAAAACTTGCTGCGGAAAACGGTTGTAAAACCATTGCATTCCCCAACATCAGTACGGGTGTTTACAGGTTTCCCAAAGAGAGAGCCGCAAAAATTGCCATAGAGGCCGTTACCGGCTTTCTGAAAGAACACGACCTTCCCGAAGAAATCTACTTTGTATGCTTTGATGAGGAGAATTATCAAATTTACAACCATCTGTTAAACAAATAGTACGGTTATTGTATTGCCACCTTGCCAATGCTTGTCAATCCATCTTTGCCATATACCTTTACAAGGTAAAGCCCTGCCGGAAGCTGTGAGACATTAATTTCGATTTTATCTTGAAGTACCCCCGCTATTTTTAACGCCACTGTTCCCGATAAGGTTAAGATTTCTATCCGGGTAACAATATATTGGCTTTGCACAACAATACGGCTGTTGGCAGGATTTGGATATATTATAACCCCATTACCCAGTTTTTGTTTTTCAATTCCCGTAACAGAAACACAAACGCTATCTTTATAAGGATAATTTTGTAGAGTTGCCGGTTCCGATTCGCATTGCTCAATATCTTTCCACACAGCCGTTACCTTGTAACAGTATATTTTATGGGGGGTTACATTGGGATAGCTGTCATAAAAACAGTATGAGGAGTTGGCGGTATCAAAAGGGATGGTAGCATATAAATTAAAGTTTTCATCATCTTCACCTTTACGGTATATATTAAATCCTGACATGCTTCTGCTATTTTTAGGGCTTTCGCCCGAATAGGAACGATTACTGCCGTTTGGCGCATCCCAGCATATTTTTACCCCAAAGTTTTCTTTTTTGGGAACAGAGTCTTGCCAAAAATATTCGCCAGTAAGATTGGCAGGTGGCTCACAAGCGCGATAAATATGGATGTTGTCGATGAACCATTTGACTCCACCACCCCCACCTCCGTATGACTGTCCTATAAAACCTATTCTGAAAATCTTATGTTTAGCATATTGTGTAATATTAATATGCTGTCGGGGGTAAGTATAATTATGGTTTGGGGGTGTGAATGAACGTATTTCTTTCCATCCTCCCTGAACTCCCTTTTTAACTTCTATTTTAAAAAAACTAATTAGGTTTGAATCCTGCTCATATTTTAAGTCAAAATCAAGGTAGATATTTCCATCCGAAATGGAATCGGCATTTAAATAATAAGATCTTAAGTGTGAATAATTACCATAAAAATTCGGCTCATAATATACTGAGGGTGTCGGGTTTCCTTCAACAGTATCAAACAGCCAAGGTCCGCTAGTATTAGAACGGCTCCAATTATTAATTTGAAAATCCGGAACTTTCCAACCCTCAAAAAAGGGAAGAGTGTAGCCATACCTGACATTCTGAGTATCGCTGTTAGTAACTGCCGATTCAGCAATTTCACCGGGATAACCATAAACAGTTAAATCGTATAATGCCGAGGCCTTAAACGTATGAGTGCCCAGACTAATATCATCTAAAATAACCATAATGGTGTCGTTAACCGGTTGACCCTGATAAGGGCTATTAACGAAAATGGAATTGTCCACATAAATATTAAAGGACAGGGGGTTATAACCGGTGTCGGACGAAACAATGGCAGGAGGGGTAAAGGTGGCCAGTACCTCATCGGTATTGTAGGTATATTCCGTTGTAAAGTTTTGGGGTGGGTATAAATAGGAAGAGGTCCATGTGGCCTCTACCGTTTCTGAGGTGCGGCAGTCGTACACTGCTGAGATCCCTCCCGTATAGGTTTGTCCGTATGTGAGATTTTGAAAAGTGTAGCTGTTTGTATCGTGGTCGATATAATCAACCATTTGGTTGTCTAAAAAAACAAAGTAGCCGTTTGGGTTCGCGTCTCCGGCAGAAAAATATACATTATCAACTGCCCAACCGGCAGCCCAACTATGATGATCATCAGCATAAAAAGCGATGTAAAACGTGCTGCTATCCGGGTTGGTAAAGGCAGAAAGGTCAACTGATTCATTTACCCAGTTAAAATTAGGCACCATAGAATCTAATGGTATCCAGTTAAAACCCGTATCGGTACTGTACATTACCGTAGCACTTTCTCCATACCCTCCATCAAAATAAGATTGAAATTTCAAATACACGGAGTCTCTTCCTCGTAAATCGATCATGGGGGTAACCAAATAATTGGATGCATAGGCTGCTGATCCTGCAAAATTGCTGTTAGAAACTGCATAAAAACCATCTCCGGGAGGGATGGGAAAACCTTCTGACCCTCCATTATTACTGCGATACCAGTCTTCATCAATACTGCTACGTCCGTATGTTTGCCAACCGGGAGGCGGGAATTGCTCATCTTCAAAGTCTTCAAAAGGTATTTCTTCATAAACTTTTTGCGGTTCATACCAGGTAGCAATAGATATAGATGAATCAACGCTGAAACCAAGCGGAGGATAGGCAATAGGCATCAAACTTACCACTGTGCTATAGTCGGCATGAATTACGAGGTTGTTTTGTGTTATAGTGTCGTATGTGGGCTTCCAAACGGTCATATTGTAAACGCTGCTTTTCACACTGTCGAAAACAGCAACACCGGTACTGTCTGTAAGTTGGATATAATGCTCTAATACGGTAACCTCCTTGTCAGTAGAAATTTCATCCAGCATTACCTGCGCACCGGCAAGCGGGTTATTTTGACATCCGTTTACGGTAATTTGTACCTGATAGTAATTGTTTTGTGCCGGTGACACATCAGTAAAACTTAAGAGTATAAGCAGTACAAAAAACAACTTAAAGGCCGATTTAAATATTTTACCGGCTCTGTAACTTTTATGAGTAATTTCAAAAAGAGCATGGATGTATTTCATGGTAAAGCAATTTAATGGCCATAAAGTTAATAAAAAATTTCAACAGCTGATAATGATATTTATTACTATATTTGCGTAACCTTAAAAACATTGAATTATGACAGATGATGCGTTATTAGTATTGGAAGAAGCTGAAGAGAATATGCAGAAAGCCATTGGCCATTTGGAGCATGAGTTTTCTAAAATCAGGGCAGGGAAAGCCAATCCTGCCATGCTTCGCGGTATTTTAGTTGATTTTTACGGTGTGCCTACTCCCATCGAGCAGACTTCGAGTATTAACACGCCCGATGCACGCCAGATAATTGTACAGCCTTTTGATAAGAGCACCATTCACGAAATAGAAAAGGCCATACTCAATGCCAATTTGGGTTTTAACCCTTCAAACGAAGGGGAGATATTGCGCATTAATGTTCCGCCACTTACCGAAGAGCGCAGACACAGCCTTGTAAAGCAGGCGAAAAGTGTTGCTGAAGATACAAAAATCGGGGTTCGCAACGACCGCCGCAAAGCCAACGATGAGCTTAAGAAACTTGAAAAAGAGGGCATGGCCGAAGATGAAGCCAAACGCGCAACGGATGAAGTTCAAAAGCTTACGGACAAGTATATTGACAAAATTGATAAACTACTTGGATTGAAAGAAAAGGATATCTTAACGGTTTAATAAAAAAAGGTGGTTCTTTTGAACCACCTTTTTTTATTTTTTAAGTCTTTTCTTTTTGTGTTTAAAATTACTAAAGGCCTTAAAAGCCAACTTTGCCACAGTTGCCGTGGTTACATAGGAACTGATTAAATTTTCGGTAGCCATTTTTACCATGTTGGTAAAGGTAAACTGCTGCTCCACCTCTTTAAACTTATGTTGCAGTATCGCTTCCTGTTCCTTAATCTGCTCTTTTTCCTCCGAAAGCAGGCTGTTAAATGCTTCTTCATCTTTTAAATCCACTTTTTGTAAATCGGATTGATCCGCTTCGGAACCTGAATCTTCAAACAACAGTTTGGCCAGCATGCTTCGGGTGGGATTGATAAGCAATGGCTTTCTGAATACTACGGTAACTACAGCCAGCAATAAATAGAATCCTGCAACAATAAGATAGCCTTGCGCCATTTTGTCGCTGTTGCCGTCGGAATACCACCAAACAAAAGCAAATGAAAAGAAGAGGATAAATCCCGCAGCAATGGAAAACAAAATCAGGAAAAGAGCAGCAAACGACGAGATTTTACTCGTCTTTTTTGCTGCTAACATTTTTTGATACCGAAGTTGGAGGTCAAGATAGTTTTTAAGCTCCTCAATCGTCTCCTTCAGTGGATTGTTATGAACCTGATTGCTCATGGAGTTTAGCTTTCAGATTTTTCGCCTTTTACTTCATCAATCTTTGCCTGAGCGGTTTCTTTTACCTCTTCCAGTTTCGATTGTGCGGCTTCTTTAACATCTTCCAACACATCGGTAACGGTTTCTTTTAAATCTTCAAACTTGTCTTGAAGCTCGTCGGCTAAATCTTTCGATTTGTCGGCCAAACGGTTGCGTGTTTCTTCACCGGTTGCAGGGGCAAAAAGCAATCCTGCTACTGCGCCTACGGCTGCGCCTATTACTACGCCTGCCAAAAAGGCAAATCCTGAACTTGAACTGTTGTCACTCATGGTATTAAGTTTTTAAGTTAAAAATACAAATTGTTAATAGTTAAACGTACAATAACCAAAAGGTTACGTCTTGGTCGTTAAAAAATCCATAATTTTTATCCGACTGTTAAACTGTTTTACAACCACTTTGATTATTGTGTAGGTGGGAATCGCAAATATCATACCAACCACACCGGCAAGCTTGCCCCCGATAATAATGGCAAGAAAAATTTCGACGGGATGTGCCTTTACGCTTTTTGAATATATTTGAGGCTGTAAAACTGTGTTGTCAATAATATTGGCGCCCAGAAATACAATGGCAACATAAAAAATGGAACTGAATACCATATCGTACGAGCCAAATGAAAGCTCTGAAAGTGCAGCGAGAAACATACCCAGTAGTGCTCCCATCAACGGGCCTAAATAGGGTATTACATTGAGCAGGCCTCCCATAAAACCTATTAAAATGGCGTTGGGTACCCCTATAATAACAAGTGCCGTTGCTTCGATGGTCATCATAATACCAACTTCCAGTAAGATGCCGTGAAAATATCTAACTAACAGCGATTTGGAGTTGTGTAAGATTTTGCTCATGTCTTTTTCGTACCTTGAAGGAGTTACCATTAAGGCTGCTCTTTTCATCAAAGTATCATCCAACAAAAAATAAAACGACAGAAAAAGAATGATAAAGGTCCCCATAAATACCGATCCCGTGGTGGAAACCAGCGAGGCAAATATGTTGGTGAATCGGGCCACATCAATAAAACTGCCAAGTTGCTCCTGAAGGTAGTTTAAAAACGATTGCTCGGGATGCACCACATTATATTGAACCAGAAATTCATTTATTTTAACAAAAGTGTTATGATAATGTGTGAGTAATGCATCCATATTGATGCTTGAAATAATGTTGGCCTGATAAATTATCAACGGCACAATAAACAGGACAAAGATTACCAGCACAATAATTATCGACAGAAAGGTTATCGATACGCTTACAACATGCGATATGCGCAGTTTAAAAATCTTTTTCCCTTCAAGCCATTTTACCATGGGTGTTCCGAGAATGGAGATAAAGGTGGCAATTAAAATGTAAACAACCAAATCGGAAAAAAACCATGCAAAAAGTAAAAAAAGTGCAAAAAGCAACAGGTTTATCAGCGGTCGTAAATAGTTAGTAGTGGTTTCGCTCATGTTTTGTTATTTTTTTCAAAAATACATTTATTTTTTTTAAAAAGCATAAAACAGGCTAACCTTATAGGCAAAATTGTCGCCTGTTTTTGGGAGGCTATAGGGGCCGTAGCGGTACATTACGCCAACTCCAATGTCGTACAGTTGAAGGTTAAACAGTTTTCGTATAACAATCCCCGATTCGTAATACACTTTTTCCATGGTTTTAAACGAATAGTTTATATGCTCTTCGGGGTGCTTTAAGGTGCCTATTGAAAGATTGGTGAGCAGCAGCAGTTGCGGCTTCCATTTGCCAATGGAGAGCAGCAGGTCTTTAAAATCCCAGGTTAAAAACAGCGATGCATATCTGTCGGACAAAAATTCGTTGGCGCGCATGGTGCCAAAGGTGTACGGTGCGTAAATGGTAAATAGTGCGTAGGTACCGTTGGCGGCGTACAGCTCGCTGGCAGGTGCAGTACCGGTTGCAATGCCGCCACTGAGCATCCAGGTTAAACTGCCTGAATAGTTTGTGTTGATGGTGTGTAAAACACGGAAATCAATTTTAGAAAAATCAAAATCGCTGTTTAACAACCCCTTAACACCTTGGGTGTATTTAAACCATATTACCGGATAGTCGGAGCCAAACGAAACCGGTCCTTTGGTTGTTTGCATAATTTTTTCGCGATAGGCATATCTGAACTCAAACGAAGCCTTTGAAAAGTGATAAACCTGAGGAGGTGTGCCGGCACTAAACGGAGTAAATATATAATTTCCGTAAGCCTGTTTTGTTTGCTGTATTAGGCCAAGGTTCCAGCTAAAATCACGGAGTGCCTTAATTTTAAACTGATAATTTATTTCGTAACCCCGCGTCAGATTCATGCGTGTGGTAAAAAACTGCCCGAAATAGTTGGTGTTCCATATTTGATTGTTGTCGGTAAAAAAACTTGTTCCTCCGCTTGGAAGCACGTTGTAATAATAGTTAAACCTTATTTTTGAGTCGGAAGGCTTGTGAACCAGTACCGATGCGTCAACACCATATTTAAATGTTTTATCTCTAAATCCATATCCCAAAAAACCACCAAAACTAAACACCTTTGAAACCTTGTGGTTTGTGTGTGCGCCCACTCCCACATAAAATCTTTCGTAATTGTTGTAATGAAAAAATCTGTTGATGTCGAAGTCAACCGGCCCCCATGGTATTACCCCCGACATAAGGCTTTGCACTGTGGTGGCCATCTTGTCGAAGTCGGTTTCTTTTCCTATTGAGTCGATAACCCGGTAGGTTTCGCGCTCGCGGGCGTTAAGCGAATCGGTACGGTATTTATTCCAGAATTTTTCTTTCTTTTTA
>JALVAQ010000245.1 GCA_027011095.1 Bacteroidales bacterium | reverse complement strand
AAGAAAATGAATTTGGTACAGGATAACGACAAAGAGAATTCAATCTATCAATCTATCACCTGGACTTTAAAACACACCGTATTAAACGAAAACCCCTCATGAAAAATATAAAATCAAAAGGTAGGAAATTTGGTTTGGCCGGCCTGTTACAAAAGGGTAACGGGTTTGGCCGGAGGGGCACAAACCGTCAAACATTAAATTTAATATTTAAATACTTACGATTATGAAAAAGTTTCTATTTATCACAGTGGTATTACTAATGGTTGCAACCATGGGAGAAGCCCAGGTAGCCGTAAATACCGATGGCACCACTGCCAACACATCTGCCATGCTGGATGTAAAATCTACTACAAAGGGAATGCTTGTTCCCCGTATGACCAAAGCCCAGCGCGATGCCATAAGTTCACCGGCAACGGGCTTAATAATTTATCAAACCGATAACACACCCGGTTTCTACTTTTATTCCGGCTCATCATGGGAAGTGATTGGTGCCGAGGCAATGTCAATAGATGATTTGAGTGATGGAAAATCTGATAATGACGGTACTAATAACGGCTCATCAATTTTTTTGGGTATTAATGCCGGGGTGAATGACAATAGTAACAACAACAGAAATATAGGGATTGGCTTTGAAGCGATGAAGCTGAATACCAACGGCTATTTTAATAGTGCCATAGGGTATCAAGCCTTATTTTACAATACAACGGGGCATAATAATTCAGCGTTTGGAGAGTCTGCTTTAAGGAATCTGGAAAAAGGAAATTATAATACCGCAATTGGATCAAACTCTCTGTCTATGTTAGATACCGGTGAGTATAATACGGCTGTCGGATATGCAACTTTATGGAAAGCTAAAACCGGTAATGGAAATACAGTAGTTGGATGCTCAGCAATGATTTCAGACTCCATAGGAAATTACAACACTGCAATTGGTGTTTCAACTCTCGGAAAAAATATTTCGGGTAATAGCAACATCGCCTTAGGTTCTTTTAGCCTTTATAATAATACCATCGGCCATTCCAATACTGCACTGGGAACAAGCGCATTATATTCCGGCAAAAAAATAAGCAACCTTGTTGCCATCGGTGATTCGGCACTCTACCATAATGGCACCGGTGCCAGCGGTACCCAGGCAACCGGAAATACTGCCGTAGGCTCGAAAGCACTGTATTCTAATACTATTGGTGAGAAAAATACAGCCATCGGTTACAAAACGCTTTACACCAACGACTCGGGTAATTACAATGTTGCTATTGGCTCCGAAGCACTTATAAGTAATAAAACGGGTATTAACAACATAGCCATTGGGGCTGATGCTTCTTATTTGAACGTTTCCGGTTCGGACAATACTGCTGTAGGGAAAGCAGCATTGGAATCAAACACCGCAGATTATAATAGTGCCTTTGGTTCCGGAACTTTAAAATTTAATAATAGTGGAAGCCATAATTGTGCCTTTGGTTTTGGTGCCCTTTATACCAATCATTCAGGTATAAAAAATATTGCCATCGGTTCGGGAGCGTTACATTACAACAACACCGGCAATAATAATACCGTTGTTGGAACAGATGCTCTTTTTAATAATACAACAGGACATTCCAATATTGCATTAGGCATAGAAGCATTGTATAACAACACCGACCGCAGCAACCTTGTTGCCATTGGCGACTCGGCACTTTACAACAATGGCACAGGAGCTTCAGGCATGCAGGCAACCAAAAACACGGCTGTAGGCTCGAAAGCGCTGTATGCAAATACTATTGGGCAGCAAAATACCGCCATTGGTTACCAAACACTTAATACCAACGATTCGGGTAACTACAACACAGCCGTTGGAACAGCCGCCCTCTGTCAAAACTCTACAGGAAGTTATAATACAGCAACTGGTTCTAATGCACTATATGGTAATCATACCGGTACCAGCAATGCAGCCTTTGGCTCGGGGTCACTCCAAGTTAATGATACCGGTAGTTACAACACTGCTGTCGGTAGCGAAGCACTTCATTACAATAGGTCAGGCGAAAACAACGTGGCCATAGGTGCTTTTGCTTCTTTCTTAAATGTTACGGGTTCAGACAATACTGCCGTAGGAAGATCAGCATTATCTTCCAACACAGCAGATAATAACAGTGCCTTTGGCTGGGGAGCTTTAACTAATGATACCACCGGGAACAATAATTGCGCGTTTGGTGCTTCTGCTCTTTATAATAATACCACAGGGCACTCCAATGTAGCAGTAGGTATAAACGCATTGTATAACAACACCGACCGCAGCAACCTTGTTGCCATTGGCGACTCGGCACTTTTCCATAACGGAGAAAATGTTACTCACTCGTATGAAGCAACTGCTAATACCGCTGTTGGATCAAAAGCACTTTTCCAAAACACCACCGGATTTGATAATACAGCTATAGGAAAAAACGCAATGAAATATAATCAATCAGGCGATGGCAACAACGCAATTGGTACATTAGCTTTACAAAACAATACACAAGGTGATAATAACACAGCCATTGGAGTACAATCGCTTTATTATAACTCTTCGGGAGATAACAACATTGCCATAGGTAATCTTTCTTTATTTTATAACTCAAGTGGAGAATCCAATATAGCATTGGGTAAAAGAGCCCTTTTTTGGAATGCATCAAAAAGTTACCTGATAGCCCTTGGTGATTCGGCACTTTTCAATAATGGCACCGGAGCCAGCGGTACCCAGGCAACTAAAAACATCGCAATAGGTTCAAGAACGTTACTTTCAAATACTGTTGGCGAAAGCAATACGGCTATAGGATACCGTTCGTTATACAACAATGTTTCAGGTAGTTATAACACTGTCTTTGGAACAGAAGCAGACTATTACAACTCAGCAGGAAGCAATAATGTAATGCTTGGATACAAAGCAGGTTATGTTGGCTCGGCTCATTCCAAATCGGGCAACGTGTTTATCGGATATCAAGCCGGATACTCCGAAACAGGAAGCAACAAGCTTTATATCGAAAACTCCAACTCCTCCAGCCCGCTTCTTTACGGTGAATTTGATAACGATCTCTTACGCGTTAACGGACGCCTCGGAGTAGGTTTAAGCCCCGGTTCCGACACCAAACTCAGGGTTTATCACAACGGCCTTTACGCCGGATATTTTACAAGTAGCAATGCAAGTTCCAACACAAAAGTCATAAAAGCGGAGTATAACTCCACATCACTTTACGATGCAACTGCTGTGTATGGTGATGTAACTCCCGATGACAATGCAAATTACGGTTACGGCGGAGAATTTTACGGCAACTATGTAGGCGTAAAAGCATACACCGATCCCGGTTCCTCTTCAGGAACAGCTTTTGGAGTTTATTCTGTTTGTAATGGGTCAGCAGGAACACGCTATGGCGTTTATGGATATGCAAGCGGCAGTGCCACCAACCGCTATGGGGTTTACGGTTCGGCAGCAGCTGTATCAAACAGTTATGCGTTGTATTGTGATGGCAACGGGGTTTATACCGGAACCTGGTCACAATCATCAGATATAAAATTAAAAAGGGATATTAAACCGCTGTCAAATATGGTTGAAAAAATTATGCAACTTAAACCGGCAACCTATTATTACAGAACCGATGAGTTTAGCTTTATGAATCTGGATAAGGGTAAACAGTTGGGCTTTGTTGCACAGGATTTGGAAACGGTTTTCCCCGAACTGGTCTCCGAAGTGTCTCATCCCAAAACAAACGGGAAAACAACGGAAATTGAAAAATATAAAGCCATTAACTACATAGGCCTTATTCCGGTACTTACGCAGGCAATACAGGAACAGCAAACAGAAATCATAACCGTAAAAGAGGAAAACAAACAGCTAAAACAGCAAAACCAACAGTTGATTAAACAACTTGAGCTTTTTGAAAAACGGCTGGAATTGATTGAAGCGAAGGAAAAATAAAAAGAATTTACATCAGCCCCAAAACGTTCTTTCATTGCTTTTTTCCAAATCATTCCCGAGAATGATTACTTTTGCCGCTCATTTTTTTACCTATGGCCAATATTAAAAAAGAGATTAGCAAAAGAAGAACCTTTGCCATTATCAGTCACCCTGATGCCGGAAAAACAACCCTTACCGAAAAACTGCTGTTATTCGGTGGAGCCATTAATGTGGCAGGTGCGGTTAAATCGAACAAGATTAAAAAAACTGCCACCTCCGACTGGATGGAGATTGAAAGACAACGTGGTATTTCAGTGGCCACCTCGGTAATGGGCTTTGAGTACAACAACACTAAAATCAATATTCTTGACACGCCAGGCCACCAGGATTTTGCCGAAGACACCTTCCGTACCCTTACCGCTGTTGACAGCGTGGTGGTGGTAATTGATGTTGCCAAAGGGGTGGAGCCGCAAACCGAAAAGCTGGTAAAGGTCTGCCGTATGCGCAACACGCCCATTATTGTTTTTGTTAACAAACTCGACCGCGAAGGAAAAGACGGTTTTGAGCTGTTGGACGAAATTGAGCAAAAGCTGGGGCTTCATGTTACACCGCTAAGCTGGCCTGTGGGTATGGGCAGCACCTTTAAAGGTGTTTACAACAAATATTTCGGAACCCTAAACCTGTTTACACCCAACAAGCAGGTGGTGGAAGAGAGCGTTGAATTTACCGACATTAACAACCCCGAACTGGAAGAGTACCTTGGCGACAACGCAAAACTGTTACGCGAAGAGGTGGAACTGATTGAAGGCGTTTATCCTGCTTTTGATAAGCAGCAATACCTCGAAGGAGATATTTCGCCTGTGTTTTTCGGTAGTGCCCTTAACAACTTTGGCGTAAAGGAGTTACTGGATGCATTTATTGACATCGCCCCCACACCCCTTGGCCGCGAAACCGAACAACGGTTTGTTAAACCCGAAGAGGAGGCTTTTTCGGGGTTTGTGTTTAAAATCCATGCCAATATGGACCCCAATCATCGTGACAGAATTGCTTTTGTCAGAGTGGTTTCGGGAACTTTTAAACGAAACACCCCTTATTTGCACACCCGCCACAACCGCAAACTGAAGTTTGCCAGCCCAACGGCTTTTATGGCTCAAAAAAAATCGATTATCGATGAAGTTTACCCCGGCGATATTGTGGGGCTGCACGATACAGGCAACTTTAAAATAGGCGACACTCTTACCGAAGGAGAGATGCTTAAATTCAAGGGCATTCCCAGCTTTTCGCCCGAGTTGTTTAAATATGTTGAAAATGCCGACCCCATGAAATCAAAGCAACTTGCCAAAGGCCTCGACCAGCTTATCGATGAGGGAGTGGCGCAACTTTTTACAGGCAAACATACCGGACGAAAAATTATTGGCACGGTGGGCGCTTTACAGTTTGAAGTAATTCAGTACCGCCTGTTGCACGAATATGGTGCCAGCTGCCGTTATGAGCATATTACACTTTATAAAACCGCCTGGTTTGTAAGCGACAACAAAGAGGAGCTGGAGGATTTTAGAAAACGAAAAGCCAACAACATTGCCCTCGACAAAGAGGGGCGCGAAGTATTTATGGCCGACACCCCGTTTGCACTGCAAATGGCGCAGGATAAATATAAAAACATCAGGTTTTATTTTACATCGGAGTTTAAAGAGTAGCGGCACATCAAACCAGCCGCTTCAAAACCTCAATGGCTGCACTCACCGAACCAACGTTTTCAAATCGCATGGTAAGTTTTCCTTTTACCTCTTTCATGGTTGATGCCTGCGGATTGGCTTTAACAAACTCCAACACCTTTCCAAAGGCTTCTGATTGAAAATAGGGCGATTTGCTGTCGCCGGTAAACATACCCGACAGCCGGTTAAATTTCAGCACCAGTTTTTCAAAGCCAATTTCTTTAGCCATCCACCGCAACCGCAACGTATCAATCAGGGCTTTTGCCTGTGGAGGAACCGGCCCGAAACGATCTTCCAGGCTTTTGGTAAAATTGGTCAATCCGGCTTCATCCTGCACACTCTCCAACTCTTTATACAAACTTAACCGTTCCTGAATGTTGGTAACATATTCGTTGGGGATTAACACTTCCAAATCGGTTTCCAACTGACACTCCTTTACAAAATCTTTTTTGTCGTTGGAAAACAACTCTTCAAATTCCGATTCTTTAAGCTCTGCTAACGCTTCATCCAAAATTTTGTGGTACATATCAAATCCAACTTCCGAAATAAAACCACTTTGCTCACCACCCAGTATGTTACCAGCTCCGCGGATGTCTAGGTCGCGCATGGCAATATTAAAGCCGCTGCCAAGGTCGGAAAACTCCACCACCGCCTGCAAACGCTTTCGTGCATCGGGTGTTAACACCAAAAGCGGTGGCGAGAGCAGATAGCAAAAGGCTTTCCGGTTAGTGCGCCCCACCCTGCCCCTCAGCTGATGCAAATCGCTAAGGCCGTAATTTTGCGCATCATTGATAATGATGGTGTTGGCGTTGGGAATGTCTAATCCCGACTCAATAATGGTGGTGGCCAACAGCACATCATATCTGCCTTCGATAAAGTCGCGCATAATCAGCTCCAGTTTTTTTCCTTCCATCTGCCCATGCGCCACGGCAATACGCACTCCGGGCACGAATTTATGGATGATGTCATGTACCTCCATTATATTTTGAACCCTGTTATGGACAAAAAACACCTGTCCGCCACGCGAAACTTCATACTGTATGGCATCGCGGATAACCTCCTCGCCAAACGACCTTAACTCGGTTTGCACCGGATAGCGGTTGGCAGGAGGCGTGTTGATGATTGACAGGTCGCGGGCACCCATCAACGAAAACTGTAACGTGCGCGGTATGGGAGTAGCTGTTAAGGTAAGAGTATCCACATTGGCCTTCATCTGGCGCAGTTTTTCCTTGGCCGAAACACCGAATTTCTGCTCTTCATCAATAATAAGCAAGCCCAAATCCTTAAACTTAACATCTTTACTAATAAGCCTGTGCGTTCCTATCAGGATATCAATTTGCCCCTCCTTTAACTTTTGCAGGGTCTCTTTTTGCTGTTTTGCCGATTTAAACCTGTTGATGTAATCTATTGTTACCGGAAACTCCTTTAACCGCTCAGTAAAAGTCATTGCGTGTTGCATGGCCAAAATGGTGGTAGGAACCAACACTGCAACCTGCTTACTATCGGCCACCGCCTTAAACGCCGCCCGAATAGCCACCTCGGTTTTTCCAAAGCCCACATCACCACACACCAGCCTGTCCATGGGAAAATCAGCTTCCATATCCTGCTTGGCATCCTGCGTTGCCTTGTATTGGTCAGGCGTATCTTCGTAGAAAAAAGAAGCCTCCAGCTCATTTTGTAAATAGGAATCGGGCGAAAACATAAATCCCCTGGCCTTGCGTCGTTCGGCATAAAGCTTTATCAGGTCGCGGGCAATATCCTTTACCCGCTTTTTTGTTTTACTTTTCAACTTAGCCCAGTTGTTCGACCCCAGCTTGTTGAGGGTTGGCGGGGTTCCTTCCCTGCCCACATATTTCGATATACGATGTAGCGAATGGATGCTCACATACAAAATATCATTGTTTTTGTAAATCAACCTTACCACCTCCTGTTTACGTCCGTTGTTATCAATAATTTGTAACCCGTCGAAACGCCCTACACCATGGTCGATATGAGTAACAAAGTCACCCGGTTTCAAATCGTAAAGCTCCTTGAGGGTGATGGCCTCTTTTCGCCCGAAATTCTCCCTCAGTTTAAACTTGTGGTAACGCTCAAATATTTGGTGATCGGTGTAACAGAGCAGCTTTAAATCGTGGTCGATAAAACCGGTGCTGATACTAAACGCAGCAGGCAACATAACGGCTTTTTCCTCTTCCGGCACATCTGCCTGCAGGTCGGATAAAATACCAAACAGCCTGTCGATTTGTTTTTTATTGTCCGAAAACAAAATGTTTCGATAACCCTCATGCCAATGTTTTTTAACATCCTTCAAAAGCAAGTCGAAGCTTTTATTAAAGGTTGGTTGCGGCGATTGGTTAAACTCAATCCGGCGGGCATCATCAAACTGCGTGCTGATACCGAACTCAATGGTTCTGAAACCGGGCAGATGTTTCCGTATCGCCTCTTTTGTACAAAACAGGTTTTCAGGGACAATGCGCTCTTCGGCATCATCAAGCCTGCTAAAAATGGCTTGAGCTTTTGTATATTCTTCGGCAACCCTATCAAGGGTAAAGTGCAGGTCGTGTATCCACAAAAAAGTTTTTCCCGGCACGTACTCCAAAAACCCCACCCGTTTTTCGGCGATGTGCCTGTCCTGTACATTGGGCAACAGGCTTATCGAAGTCAGCTTATCCACCGAAAGCTGCGACACGGGGTCGAAGGTACGAATACTTTCCACCTCATCGCCGAAAAACTCAATACGGTAAGGATGGTCGTTTGAAAACGAAAACACATCAACCAGGCTGCCACGAATGGCAAACTGTCCCGGTTCCGCCACAAAATCCACCCGTTCAAAACCGTATTCCAGCAACAAGTCGATAATAAAATCCTGCGACACCTCTTCGCCGGTTTTAAGCCGCATGGTATTTTTTGTCAGAAACTGTTTGGTAATCACCTTTTCGGCAAGCGCCTCGGGATACGAAACCACCACTGTTTTTTTTTCTCCCGAGGCAAAACGGTTAAGCACCTCCGTACGCGAAAGCTGGT
>JALVAQ010000244.1 GCA_027011095.1 Bacteroidales bacterium | reverse complement strand
ATACATAAACCGGCGGGCTTCGCCATAGTCTTTTACTTTTATTATTAACGAGTCACCAAATTGAAAATTACCTTTGTTGTAATAAAGCAACATGCTTTCGTTCCAATAATCGTGAGTTAAAAACAAAACATCAGGCAGGCTGTCATTATTAAAGTCGGTTACAAAAAAATCGCTGCTACCTTCGGGTATTCGATAAAACCCTACCGAGTCAAATACAGCATCTCCTTTGTTCTCGTAAATATAAACAAGCGAAGCAGCATAGATGTCGGAAAAAGTGATGATGTCGTTGTCACCATCGTTGTCAAGGTCATTAAAGGAAGCTTTATAAGCATTTTGTAATTCGGTCATTTTTATAAACCCCGTGTCACTATAATAATATAAAGATGTACCTGATCCTAATACAAGAACATAATCATTGTCAGCATTATTTAATTTTCCACATTCAATATCGGTTGGATGAAAATCAAGATTATAATAAATAGGTTCTGTAAAAATACTATCACCTTGATTATAAACAATTCCCCAATATTTGTCATTGTTTGAGCAGAAAACAACATCCAAAGTGTGATCTCCGTTTACATCTCCAAGGGAAAAATCATTGACCTTTTCTCCGTGATAAAAAGAATGTGTCGAATAGTTTACTCCATTGGTTGAGATAATATAAACACTGTCAGAAGAATAAACTACATCGGGAAAAGTATTATTTATGACAGTATCTGTTTCAATGTCCCAACTTGAACCGCCAGTACTACTTATTATTGAATCCATGTATGTAAAATGGCCTTTGCCATCGTTTTGCATTACATAAACTCCTCCGTTATCAAATTGTAGTTGATAGTTTCTATCAAAATTAATTAATATATCCAAATCCCCGTCCAAATCATAATCTGTCGCGGTAAGTGCATTGGCCGGATAGGGTATTGTGTAAAAACTTCTAACATCAGCTGTTGCAAAAGCAAGCAGCAATAAACTTGTAATTAAAATGTAATATTTTTTCATTTTTTTATGGTTTTGTTTGTATCGTTATTTTTCTAAGTGATTAAGAACCTCAGTTTTCTCTCCTCTGTTCCGGTAATAGTTTGTTATTAAATCAGTTAATTTTCACCACTGTACTTGTTGTAAATTGTCTGCCAGTCTGCATTACCCCTTTGGTTTCGTCCCAATCAATGCAACCAAAGCAGGTAGCCCATTTTTTTGTAAAGCTTTGGGTAAAACCAATTATATTTACGGCTGGCAACCAAAACAAGGAGGTTTTCTTTAAGATAGTTTTCATAGGCAGCTAAAAGAATTACCAAACAATAACCCATTTACCTGAAACGGTTTGGTTTGTTGTTGATACCTTATAGTAATAAACCTCCGCTTTAAGCTGTGAACAGTTGTATTGTAATTTATTGGCATTACCTGTAAGCAAAGCGGTAAATATTATTTTACCGGTTGTGTTGTACAGGTTTAATCGTGCTGTTTCTGTTTTATCGGGCAGGGTGTACCGGAAAGTAACGTTGTTGTGTGCCGGATTGGGTTGTACTGTTACTGTAAGGGTTTGTATTGCCGGTTTTACCTCTTGTATAGCTGTTAAAGTGCTGTCGTATAGTTCGGCAACGCGGAAATCGGGATAAACATCCGAATAGCATTTCCAGAGTTCGGAGTAAGTACTTAAGGATAGTACATAATCCCAGTCGCTTTTTTGTGTTACACCACGATAAAATAATTCTTGATCTTGCTCACCGTAACAATATTGCCATAATAAATTGCCCGCACTGTCTATCTTGGCAAACCAAATGTCATACTGCGAGTACCCCGGTAATTGCCCATGATACCCAACAACATCGCCATCGTTTGAATCAGTGAGTCCCACTATCATAAAACCGCCATCGGTGGTGGTGAAAATGTTGCGGGCATAATCATCATAACTACCTCCAAGGCATTTTTGCCACAGCAGGTTACCTGTTTTGTCAATTTTGAAAACCCAAATATCTTCTTTGCCATAGTTACCGGTTGTTCCGTGATGGCCTGTAACATCACCATCGTTTGACATGGTGTAGGCAAGCATTATATAGCCATCCTGTAATTCCAACACATTTGCAGCAGCATCATTATAAGACCCCCCGTAACACTGTTGCCACTCAATATTGTGTGCCGTATCAAGTTTTACCACCCAGGCATCAGTATGGCCGCTTCCCGGATTGTGAAAATTGCAGGTACTGTCGTAGTTACCGCCGCTGCCGCCATCTGTATAGCCAGCTACTAAAAAACCATTGTCGGAGGTTTGAATCACACTACCTCCTCCTTCAAGGCCGGAACCACCAAGGCTCAGTGTCCATTGCTTTTGCCCGCTGCAGCTTAGTTTTATGAGCCATAAATCGTACCAGCCATGATGATCGTTTATGTCTCCGTCGTCAGCATCGGTAAATGCCATGGCAAGCACTCCGCCGTCATTGGTAACAATAAAATCAAGATCATAACTACCC
>JALVAQ010000243.1 GCA_027011095.1 Bacteroidales bacterium | reverse complement strand
GATTCGCAGCACCTTCGGGAACTAACATTACCACCTTTGACCCCCAATTTGTAGATATTGTCAATCACGATTACCATCTTCAAAGTTCTTCCCAATGCATCAATGCAGGCAATAACGACGAAAGCCCTGAGATAGACAGAGAAGGCAATCCGCGTCCATTGATGGATACAGTAGATTTGGGAGCATACGAAAGCGGTATATATTGGGTGGGATTTGAGGGGAATTATTGGAGAAATGCCGCTAACTGGTCAAACAATCAGACTCCTACATCTTCTGACAAAGTGACTATTCCTTCACCAGAATATTACTACAATCGACCGGAAGTTTACGACAATACACAGATAAAAGCATTATTTCTGCACAACAATGGTCAGTTGATAATAAAGGATAATGCAATTTTTGAGGTGTTGGAATAAACCATTTGTTTGTCCCGATTGTTTTTGTGTTGATGAATAAATAGTAACTCCATACTGTTTTTATACAATTGGGCAACTCTAAATATCAAAAGAATTATCAAAAAATCAGATTTACAAACACGCTTTACAAACCTGTTACAAATCAGATTGACATCTTTTTAGATACCTCTTATTATTATTTTTTAACCCATCTTTTGCTGATTTCGATTTTCTTTTTAATTTCACCTTTCAAAATAATGTTGTTAAAAAGGAGGCTGTTATGTTAGATGAGTTAAGATTAGAAGATGTTTTGTTTCTTGATATTGAAACCGTTCCGGGCAATGCTGATTTTGATACGCTTCCGGAAAAGATGCAAAAACTTTGGACTAAAAAGGCTGCCCTGATAGGCCGCAACGAACCCGACCTGACTCCGGCTGAACTATACTCTAGGGCAGGTATTTATGCTGAATTTGGTAAAATAGTCTGTATTTCATGTGGTTTTGTTAGCGGTCATGGCTTTAGAGTTCGTTCCTATTACAGCGATGAAGAACGACTTTTGTTGACAGATTTTGCAAGTTTGCTAAACAGAAGTTATACCGGACAACGTTATCTGCTTTGCGGGCACAACAGTAAAGAGTTTGATATACCATACATCGCCCGCCGAATGTTGGTAAATGGTTTAAAACTTCCTGAGATATTAAACGTGGCAGGTAAAAAACCCTGGGAAGTACGGCATCTTGATACAATGGATTTGTGGAAATTCGGTGACTATAAACACTATACTTCGTTAGAGTTGCTGGCAGCCATTTTCGATATCCCAACTCCCAAAGACGATATTGACGGTAGCCAGGTTGGCGAGGTTTACTGGAAAGAAAAGGATTTGGAACGTATTGCAAAATATTGCGAAAAGGATGTACTTACCACTGCTCAGCTGTTGCGTCGCTACCTCGGTTTACCACTTATAAAACCCGAATTTGTGGTAAGTGTTTAAAGGATATAATCCCATCAGGTTGCATAAAGTAAAATTAGTATTAATTTTGAACCGTAATAAACGATTGTACGATACTTTATACCGCTCAACCGTTGTAATTTAAAATTCTTTAAAAAAATATCATGAAAAAAGTTAGTTTATTATTTTTTGTGCTGCTATTAGGCACCTTTTTAAAAGCACAAGACATTACAGCCATTGCTCCCGACACCATTAAAACAGGTAAGTTTGTAAAAAAGTATGGTAACGTAACAGTTAAAGGTCAGTTTGTTGACGGGCAAAAAACCGGAAACTGGATGGTGGTTTACAGTTCGGGATTAATTCACATCCTCGAACAGTATAAAAACGATAAAAGAGAAGGGCTAAGATTACAATTGAGTAAGCGAGGCATTATGGAGCGTCAGGAATCGTATAAAAACGGGTTGCTTGACGGCGAGCTGATACGTTTCAACTCATCTGGCAGGCCTACCCTTAAAGAAAACTATAAGGAGGGCAAACTTAACGGACTTAAAACCGTTTATTATAACCGCGGGCAAAAACAGGAGGAGAGCAATTACAAAAATGGTGTTAAGGACGGCACCGCAAAATGGTACACCGATAAAGGCGATTTGATTGCCGTTTACGAATATAAGAATGGTATTTTTGAAGGCTCACAGCAATATTTTTACCACAACGGCCAGCTTAAAGCCATAAAGCTTTTTAGCAATAACATTGCACAGGGGCCTTACAAGGAGTATTACGAAGACGGAACCCTGAAACTGCAAGGACAGTTTAAAAACGATTTAAAATCGGGAAAGTGGATTGAATACGACGAAAAGGGAAAGGTTGTAAAAACCACCCGTTATAAAAAAGGAGTTGCTAAATAATGCGGAAGATTTTTAACCCGTATGAAGGAATTGACGGCTACAATTGCTTTGGCTGTTCGCCCGATAATGAACACGGCCTTCAAATGCAGTTTTATGAAGAGGGCGAATTTTTGTTTTCCGACTGGGAACCACGAGGGTTTTTGCAGGGATACCACAATGTGCTTCATGGCGGAATTCAGGCAACGCTGATTGACGAAATTGGAAGCTGGTTGGTGATGATTAAGTTAAAATCGGCCGGCGTAACTTCCGAGCTGGTTGTTCGCTATCTGAAACCGGTTCGCATATCAAAGGACGGAAACATCAAGCTAAAAGCCTCGTTGTCCTCCTTTGAGAAAAACCTTGCAACAGTACATGTTGAACTTTTTGATGCCGAAGAAAAGAAATGTGCCGAGGGTGACCCCGTTTACTTTGTCTATCCGCCTAAAATTGCATCCAAAAGACTTTTTTTCCCTGAGTATAAAGCCTTTTTTGAACCGAAGAAATAATTATCAGTAAATTACAGAAAAGTATAATAAAACCATGAAATTAATTAAAAGCCTTTCAGTTACCGCGTTCGCCCTGTTGTCGTTAACCCTATTCGGACAAAACAATTACAAACGTTACGAAATAAAATCAGCTAAGGTTGAATATAAAACCCTATCTCCACAGGGAAACGGAATCAAAACCCTTCTGTTCGATGATTTTGGAACGCGCGAACGGGTTCACGAAAAAATTTATAAAGACAATCAACTGGTTATTGATAAATTAACCCTGCTCGATGGCGATAAAGCCTATAGTGTTGACCTGCTTACTATTAAAGCAACTGATGCTTCGGCATCCATTCAAATGGCCAAAAGTATTTCAGGTAACAATATGAGTGCCGCAGGCAAAGAGATGTTGGAGTCGTTGGGCGGAAAAATGGTCGGTAAAAAGTCTATGTTAGGTTTAATGTGCGATGTATGGCAGGTAAGCACCGTAGGTAACACCACACTTTTGGTTTATAAAAGTGTCCCTTTGTCGGTTCAGGTTAAAGTAATGGGCTTTACCACTTCCCAGGAAGCCACCTATTTTAAAGAAGGTGTATCAACCTCCGATAATGATTTTAAACTTCCCAAAGGTGTTGCCCTGCAAGAGATGAATAGTGCCCGCGGCGGAATGATAGATGAGTATGGAAACGGTATGACGGAAAAGGATAAACGGGATTTGCAAAAGCTTCAAAAAATGAGCTACGAGGAGTTTAAGGCCTTTGTGAAAAAAAGCGATCCCAACGCCAATGAGGATGAGATAAAAATGATTTATAATATGATGAAGGCTGCTGCCGGAAACAATAACAATTAAAACTATGAATGCACACGATATTGATTACAAAATTTATGGCGACGACATGCAGTTTGTCGAAATTGAACTCGACCCGATGGAAACGGTTATGGCTGAACCCGGTGCCATGATGATGATGGACGACACCATCGAAATGAACACCATCTTTGGCGACGGCTCGCAACAACAGGATGGGCTGATGGGCAAACTATTTTCCGCCGGAAAGCGTGTTTTAACGGGAGAAAGCCTGTTTATGACTGCTTTTACAAATGTGGGAAACGCAAAAAAACATGTGGCCTTTTCGGCACCTTTCCCCGGAAAGATTATTCCCGTTGATTTAACAAGATTTCAGGGCAGGCTCATCTGTCAGAAAGACGCCTTTTTATGTGCTGCAAAAGGTGTTTCCATAGGGATTGAGTTTACCAAACGCCTCGGTGCCGGCTTTTTTGGCGGCGAAGGGTTTATTTTGCAAAAACTCGAAGGCGACGGAATGGCGTTTATACATGCCGGTGGTACCTTGTATCAACGAAATCTGAGTGCCGGCGAATCCTTTAAAGTCGATACGGGAAGCCTTGTGGCTTTTACAGCTGATGTTGATTACGATGTGCAGTTTGTAGGCGGAATTAAAAATACCCTGTTTGGTGGCGAAGGCGTTTTTTACGCCCGATTGCAAGGCCCCGGAACGGTTTGGGTGCAATCGTTGCCCTTTAGCCGTCTTGCCGACAGGGTAGTAGCCTCGGCACCACGAATAGGAGGGAAGAGAAGAGGTGAAGGCAGTATTTTGGGTGGCCTCGGCGATTTGCTCGATGGTGATAATAGATTTTAAAATTGTTTAATGGATAAATTATGAGTAAACGTAACTGGAAATCGTTGCATGAATTTGAAGAGATTAAGCTGGAATATTGGAATCATATTGCTAAAATAACCATCAACCGGCCAAGGTATTACAATGCCTTTACCCCCACAACAACTACCGAAATGGCGGTAGCATTAACCATGTGTCACGAAAATATGGATGTTTATACCATTATTTTAACCGGCGAAGGCGACAAGGCTTTTTGTGCCGGTGGCGACCAAAATGTTAAAGGTAAGGGCGGCTATATTGGCAAAGATGGCATTCCGCGCTTAAATGTGTTGGATGTTCAGCGTAAAATACGCTCCATGCCTAAACCGGTTATCGCCATGGTTAACGGGTACGCCATTGGCGGCGGCCATGTGTTGCATGTGGTGTGCGACCTTACCATCGCCTCCGAAAATGCAATATTTGGTCAAACAGGCCCTAAGGTGGGTTCCTTTGATGCAGGATTGGGTTCTTCATATCTTGCGGCCATCGTGGGACAGAAAAAAGCCCGCGAAATATGGTTTCTTAACAAACAATATTCTGCCAAAGAAGCCCTTGAAATGGGTATGGTTAACAGGGTGGTGCCATTCGATGAGTTGGAGGATGCCACGGTTGAGTGGTGCGAAATAATGCATAAACGCAGCCCCATGGCCTTGCGAATGATTAAGCTGGGTATGAATGCTGAGCTGGACGGACAGATTGGTTTACAGGAGTTTGCCGGTAATGCAACGCTGCTTTATTATTTAACCGATGAAGCACAGGAAGGAAAACATGCTTTTCTTGAAAAACGGGATCCCGATTTTCATAAATATCCAAAATTCCCATAACAACAATGGCCTCTTTTAAATCATGGATGGCGGCTTTCAGGTTGCGCACCCTGCCGCTGGCACTTTCAGTCATTTTTACCGGCTCGTTTTTGGCAATTCAGGATGGGGTTTATAACTGGTGGATTATAGGCTTTTCAATACTGACAACCCTTCTGCTTCAAATACTTTCCAACCTTGCCAACGATTATGGCGATGCACTTAAGGGTACCGACAACAGCACCAGGGTAGGGCCGCTACGAACCGTTCAAAGCGGTGAAATACAACCTGAATCAATGAAAAAGGCCATTATTATTTTTGCCTCACTGTCGTTGCTGTCAGGGATAACACTGCTCTATTTTTCCTTTGGCGATAATTTTAAAATGTCGCTGCTGTTTCTGTTTCTCGGACTGGCCTCTATATGGGCTGCCGTAAAATATACGGTGGGTAAAAATGCTTACGGCTATGCCGGTTTTGGCGACCTGTTTGTTTTTCTGTTTTTTGGGTTGATAGGGGTGGCAGGCTCCTATTTTCTGAATACGCAATCGGTTAACGTAGCTGTTTTTTTGCCGGCAGCAGCCATGGGCCTGTTCAGCGCAGGAGTGCTTAATCTTAATAACATGCGTGATATCGATAACGATATCTACTCCGGAAAACATACTCTGGCATCCCGAATGGGAATTGTGGAAGCAAAAAAATATCACATGATATTAATCTTCTTCGGATGGATTTTGCTTTTGGTTTGGATGATGCTGCAAAAACATCATACCGAACGGCTAATTATTCTGGTTGCTTTGCCATTTTTTGTTTACGATGTGTTTAAAATACTGCATACCAGCGAAAAAGCTAAGTTAGACCCTTATCTAAAAAGACTTGCTTTACAGACTCTGTTTGTGGCGCTGCTGTTTGGGGGTTCCATTTTAATTTAACATGATGCTTAAAGCCGAGTATAACAAAATTACCCTTATTTTTAAACGTCCCGGAGGAACCTCCCGCGGGGTGCTTAAAACCAAAGATTCGTGGATATTAAAGGTATGGGATGAACAAAACCCTCGGTGTGCCGGCATGGGTGAGTGCAGCATTATTTATGGCCTTAGCCCCGATCCGGTGGACGGTTACGAGGATAAACTTAATGAGCTGACAGCAAATATTCAACACAGCAGCAATGTTGATCTGACGGATTACCCATCCATAAGGTTCGGTTTGGAAACAGCACTGTTGGATTTGCAAACCGGGGGCAAAAAGTTACTCTTCCCATCCTCTTTTACCGAAGGAAAACGGGGAATTCCCATCAACGGCCTGGTATGGATGGGTGATTTTGAGTTTATGCGTGAGCAAATTATTGAAAAGCTTGAAACGGGATACAACTGCATCAAATTAAAAATAGGTGCCATCGACTTTGATAAAGAGCTGGAGCTGTTAAAATTACTCAGAAAAGATTTTGGAAAAACCGATCTGGAAATCAGGGTTGATGCCAATGGCGCCTTTTCTCCTGCCAATGCCCTTGAAAAATTAAAGCGACTCTCGGAATATCATATCCATTCCATCGAGCAGCCTGTTAAGCAAAACCAATGGGAAGAGATGGCAATGCTGTGTGATAAATCACCCATCGATATTGCACTCGATGAAGAGCTTATCGGACTAAACGATAAAAAGATATCCCTGATGCTGAAAACAATTAATCCTCAATACATCATATTAAAACCGAGTTTGCTCGGAGGGTTAACGCGTTCGGAAAAAGTTATTGAAATGGCCAAACATTACCAAACGGGATGGTGGATTACTTCGGCGTTGGAGTCGAATATAGGATTAAACGCCTTTGCGCAGTGGACAGCAACGCTAAACAATCCCATGCCTCAGGGACTGGGAACCGGTATGCTTTACACCAATAATTTTCCATCGCCGCTTTATATCGAAAAGGCGCACCTTTACTTTAATCCATTACATTAAACTTGTTTAAAGTTGTCTGAATTAGAATTTTTTAATCTTAATGAATGATGTATTTTTGCGGCTAATCTCTAAATCATGCGAAAGTACCTTCAAATAGTAGTTCTGTTGGTGTTGGTAACCAGTATTTTTTCCTGTGTTAACAGGCATTCCGGTACTTTTCCTGTTGGGAAGGTTACCACCGGGCTGGAGAAAACGGATACCTCAGGCCGCTACTTTACTTCGCACGGTTCCATAAAACTTCTTTTTAGCGGTGCCGAAAGGGCTTCCGGCATTGAATATCATAGCGGAAAACAGTCGGTTGTTACCGACAAAAAACATCGTTATGCACTAAACACCACTTTTGTGGTTGGCCCCGACTGGTATTTTAAAGTGTCGGTTTGGCGGAAATCGGTTGACGGAAAAGGAGTGGCCGTGGTTACTACTTTAAAGCAAAGCGACTTTTACAAGCCCATTGCCAAAGTGGTGGAACGGGATACCAACGGGTGGGAAAAACTGGAGGCAACATTTTGGACCTCTCCGTTGTTTACTGCCGATACGATTAAGTTTTATGTGTGGAACAATGGCTCGGCAGATACCGTGTTTTTTGATGATGTATCCATTGAGCGATTAAAGGGAGAACCGTTTCCGGTTTATGACGGCGAATATTTTAACCTGATGCTGGATACTTCGGCATTCCAAAAATTGTATCGTAACCGGCGGCTGGCCTTTGCAAAGGGAGTGCTTCAGTCAACGGGTGACGACTGGGGCAAAGGAATGGTTTTTTGGAATCATAAAGTACTGAAAGTTAAGCTGCGGCTCAAAGGCGACTGGCTCGATCATCTTGAAGGCTATAAGTGGTCGTTCCGTATCAAAGTAAAAAAAGAGAAGACCTGGAACCGGCTGCGTACTTTTTCGGTGCAAACACCCATTTCGCGGTTTGGTGCTTCCGAATGGTTTGTACACCGGATTTTTGATTCGTTGGGTGTGCTTACCACCCGATACGGTTTTATGCCTCTTAGCTTAAACGGTAAAAACCTCGGACTTTACGCCTGGGAAGAGCACTTTGAAAAACAACTTATTGAATATCACAAATTTCGTGAAGGGCCGATTGTCAGGTTTTATGAAGATGCCAACTGGGATGCCAACCGCTATTTAAAGCATCATAAAGCGCCGGCAAATTCCGACTTTTTTGATGCGGCGGTAATCAAGCCCTTTGGTGAGTCGAAAATTATGAAAGATGCCGCCATGTTCAGGGAGTTTGTCATTGCTCAAAACCTGCTTTATCAGTATAAATATCGCCTTAAATCTGCTTCCGATATTTTCAACATCGATGCCCTTGCTAAGTTTTATGCGCTGTCGGATGTGATGATGACGCGACATGGTACGATATGGCATAACCTGCGCTACTACTACAATCCGGTACTCTGTAAGCTGGAACCCATCGCCTACGACTGTTATACCGAAAGTGGATTTCTGGACTGGGTGGGCAGGCCGATTTACGGTTGGATTAAAGACGACAGAGGAGGAAGCCACGAGGGACAATACCTTATGAGCCGGGCACTGTTTAACGATTTCGACTTTTTAAAACTTTAT
>JALVAQ010000242.1 GCA_027011095.1 Bacteroidales bacterium | reverse complement strand
GAATAAAAGACCTTTTTATCTTAAATATAAAAAAATGTTTATTTTTGCAAAAAAAATAATTGATTGTTTAATTACAGAAGAGTTAACACATGAAAATAAGTTCAAAAACCAAAATATCAAAGCTTATCAAAGAGAATGAGCAGACCATTGAAGTAATCAGCTCAATAAATAAGCATTTTAAAAAGCTTAACAATCCGTTTTTACGCAAAACGCTTGCGGCACGGGTTTCCATTGCCGAAGCTGCACGGATAGGAGGGGTGCCGGTTTGTGTAATGATTGATAAGTTAAAAGAAATAGGTTTTGAAACAGCCGATGAGTGCGGTTGCGAAACGGTTTCGCCTGCCGATAAATACAGAATTAATAATAAAACAAGTAACATGAAAAAAAATAAGATTGTTGAGATGGATGTTCGCCCGATTTTAGAAGGGGGAGTCGATCCTTTTGAAGCTATTATGGCCAAATTAAAAACCATGGATGATGCTGATACACTTTTGATTATTAACACCTTTGAGCCTATTCCGTTGTTGAACCTTTTAAAAAAGAAAGGGTATGTTTACGAAACGGAACGCCCTGAAAGCGGACTGGTTTATACCTATCTTGAAAAGGATGATGCTCAGGAAAAAAAGGAGGAAAAGGAAGTGCAAAAAGAGGCGGTTTCGTTTAAGGATATTGAGGCAAAATATGCAAACAAGATGAATGAGATTGATGTGCGCGACATGGAAATGCCCATGCCAATGGTTTCTATTTTAGAAGCTTTGGAACAGTTAAAAGATGGGCAGGCTTTGTATGTGCACCACAAAAAACTGCCGCAATATTTAATTCCCGAAATGGAAGACCGTGGCTACAAATGGGTTTCGGAAGAGGTTGATAACGACAATATTAAATTGATAATTTTTAAATAATGGAAGCTGGACTAAGCACAAAAAATGCACCCTCGGTATGGGTGGTTGTGCCTCATTTTTTAATCGGAGCTATAGGCCTGCTTATTGCCTCGGTGTTTTCGGTAGTCCATTACGACCATTTTTTTGGTTATCACATCACCCCTGAAATACTGTCGATTACGCACCTTATGATTCTAGGATGGGTAATAATGGTCATTTTCGGGGCGCTCTATCAGCTGATTCCGGTGGTGATGGAGGTGAAACTCTATAGTGAGAAACTGGCCTATGCAACCCTTGTTATTATGGTCTTCGGCGTATTTTTTTTGGTGTCGGGCTTTTTAAAGTTTGATTTTAAGTTTACCCATAACATAGCCATGGGAGGGACTTTTATTATTATCGCCGTGCTGTTGTTTGCCATCAATACCTTAAAAAGTGCCGCTGCATCACCCAAAAAGAGCATCAGCAGATTATACATTATTGCATCGGGCTTGTACCTGTTGTTAAATGTTTCGCTGGGTTTATTTATGGTGATGAACATGAGTTATCATTGGCTGCCAATAGCCCACACGCAGTTCTTGAAAACGCACCTTGTAGTTGGGTTGGCAGGTTGGTTTTTAATGCTTATTATAGGGGTGGCTGCCCGCCTGATGCCCATGTTTTTAATTGTACATAAAACAAGAGAAGACTTACTTAAAAAGGGTTTCTACCTGATTAATGCAGGTGTTTTAATGGCCTTTGTTTTGGCGTGGATTCCAAATTATCCAACGCTGTTGTTTGCCCTTTCTCTTTTATTGGTACTGGCAGGCGTTATCCTGTTTTTATGGTTTAACTACGATGTTTTTTCAAAACGTATGCGTAAAAAACTGGATGCAGGCATGAAACCAACCGCTGTTGCAATATCCATATTAGCACTGGCTACACTTGCGTTTATTGCTGTTTACTTTGGAGATGCATTTTTCGGGCTTCCTGCGGGAAGGTTGGAAATTCTATCAGGCATTTTGATGATTTATGGCTTTTTTACCGGCTTGATTTTTGGCCAAACCTATAAAACCCTGCCGTTCATCATTTGGCTTTTCTATTATCAAAAACTGGTGGGTAAGCAAAAAACGCCCCTGCCGGGACAAATGTACAACAGTAAACTGGTCAACCTACATACTTATTCGTTTGTAGTTACCATTCTTCTCTTTATAATAGGATTGTTGTTTTCAATTAAATATGTTGTTTTGGCTGCCACACTGGTAATGCTGTTTACCAACACGGTATATGCCATCAACGCTTCAAAACTTATTTTTCATAAAAAACAAACAAAATAATCATGATACAAACACAATTTTCAGCCGAAGAACAAAAAGTTCTTGACATTTTAAAACAGGTACCTGATCCTGAGGTGGAGGTTAATATTGTTGACCTCGGACTAATTTATGTTGTTTCAAAAAACGATGAAGCAAAAACAATTGAAGTGGATATGACCCTTTCAACACCCGGTTGCCCGGTGGGCGATTCCATTATACAACATGTGCAAACTGTTTTGGAGGTTAATTTTCCGGGATATGAAGTAAAAGTAAATTTGGTTTGGGAACCACAATGGACGCCCGACCTTATAAC
>JALVAQ010000241.1 GCA_027011095.1 Bacteroidales bacterium | reverse complement strand
TAAATGTTGCCTTTACTGTTTTTTTAATGATTCAAATTAAAGTTATGATTAAAAAACAACTCTTTCAGTTTGTAGTGATAATCCTTTTTTTGATGGTCGGATTATCATCATGCACAAATTTTGTAAAAAAGCAGGTAGAGATTGATTTTTCCGATTCAACCGGGCGGGTTTTAAATGCAGAAAGTGATAGCGTAACTCCTATTTATGTGGCCATTGCTTCGATGACATCCCCGCGGGAAACCTTCAATTATTATCATGATCTGATTGATTTTATATCCGGTAAAGTGGGCCGCCCCATTTACATTAAAGAAAAGAAAACCTACGAAGAGGTTAACGAGATGTTGGCCGAAGGTGAGGTATCCTTTGCTTTCATATGTTCGGGTGCATACATTGATGCGAAAGCCAATCATAGCGTGAGGCTGTTGGCCGCACCTGTTATCAATCATCAAACATATTATCAGGCCTACATAATAACTCAAAAGAATTCCGGTGTGAACCAATTTAAAGATTTAAAAGGACACAGCTTTGCTTTTACCGACCCCATTTCAAACACCGGTTTTATGTATCCTGAAAAGCAGGTACGCAAGCTGGGATACAAACCGAATCAGTTTTTCTCGAAAACCATTTTTACTTACGGACACGACATTTCCATCCAAATGGTTAACAAGGGGATTATTGACGCTGCTTCGGTACACAGCCTTATTTATCAGTATATTGCCCGAAAATACCCCGAGCGTATTGACAATATTAAAATCATTAAAAAATCGGAGTTGTTTGGGATGCCACCGGTTGTAACCCCTTCAAAATTGAATAGTAGGTGTTACACTAATTTGCGAAATATCTTCTTAAATATTAATCAGGACAGCACCGGTAGAGTCATACTGGACAAATTGGGCATTGAGAAGTTTGTAATGGTTAATGACTCTATTTATAACAATGTAAGAAAGTTAAATAAATAGTTTGTCCATGAAATCAGTTAATCTTCCGCTTTTTTGGAAATTTGCCATCACCATGTTCGTGCTGGTGTTTATCTTTGGAATGATTAATATGTTTATTTTGTGGAAGTCGGTTTATCGCTCTTTTGAGAACGAAATTGATAAGCGTTCGGTGGTGCTTTCCACCATTATCTCCGAAAAGGCCGTTGACCCCATTGTTTACGAAGATGTGGTAAGCCTGTACAATATTTTAAACGATATGGTACGCAGCGACAGTAGCATCGCTTACATTTTTATTACCGACCAAAAAGGGAAGGTAGTCGCTAAAACCTTTGATACTGATGTGCCCCCCAGTCTGTTAACGGCCAACGAGATTCATGATGGAAAGTATAATATAGAGTTGTTGGATGCAAAAAATTATAAGTTTCACACCATCAGGGATATTGCCTTTCCCATTCTTGGCGGACACATTGGTACGGTTCGGATGGGACTTATTGAGGATAGCATTCGGACTGAAATAAAAAGTGCTACTAACTCGCTGCTGACAATGATTTTGCTGTTTCTGGTGATTGGGTTAATAGGGGCTTTCGGTTTTTCGTATCTGATAACTTCGCCAATTCATTACATTAGCAATCAGGCACAACGTGTTAATTTTGATACACTTAATTTAGATATTAAGGAGACTAAATACCCACGTTACAAAAGGTTGCTTAATTTTTATTTTAGCGATGAACTTGACCTTTTGGTAGCCAAGTTTAAAGAGATGCTGTTTAGGCTAAAACATAATTATACCGAACTTCAAAAAACACGCAACTCCTTTGTGCAGGCCGAAAAAATGGCGGCAATAGGTACGTTGGCTGCCGGTATAGGCCACGAGATAAATAATCCTATTTCAGGTATAAAAAACTGTTTGATACGTATTTCCAAACAGCCCGATAATCTGGAGCAGACGGCCAATTATATCAGGCTTATACAGGATGCTACCGATAAAATTGAAAATGTTACACAACATCTGTTGGATTTTAGCCGAAAGCAGGAATCGGTTTTTACCATTATCGATGTTTCCGAAACCCTCAACAACTCCATCTCTTTAATAAGTTATAAGGCTGAAAAAGCGCATATTAAACTCATGCATAATTTTAGTAACAGGATCAATGTAGTGGGCAGCCAAAATCATCTTGAACAGGTGTTTTTAAATATGTTGCTAAACAGCATTGATGCCATTAATGAGGTTAAGGAAAGGAATCCGGAATATCAGGGAGTCATTAAAATTTTGCTGGAAAAAAATCATGGCAAGGTGCTCATCAATATTGAAGATAACGGCGTAGGCATTAGCAATGAAAATCAGCGTAAAATATTCGATCCGTTTTACACTTCCAAAGAAGCCGGTAAAGGTACAGGGTTGGGCTTATACGTTTCTTTTAATATAATTAAGGAGCATAACGGCGAAATATATTTTAAAAGCGAACCAGGAAAGGGAACTGTTTTTTCAATTGAGTTGAAGGAAACAAAAAATCAAAGGTTATGAAAATATTTGTGGTTGACGACGAAAGAATAATCAGGGTGGCACTGGTTGATGAATTGCGCGATGCCGGTTATCAGGTTAAAGAGTTTTCGAGCGCACAAACAGCTTTGATGGAGATGAAAGATTATGTGCCAGATGTGGTTATCAGCGATTTAAAGATGCCGCAAATGGATGGGTTGGAGCTGCTTAAAAGAACCAAGAACCTTTCTCCCGACACCTGTTTTATTTTAATGACGGCTTACTCAACTGTTTCTACGGCAGTAGAAGCCATGCGCAACGGCGCTTACGACTACATTACCAAACCTTTTAACAACGAGGAACTTTTAATAATTGTAAAGCGGGTTGAAGAGTTACGGTGCATGCGGCAGGAGAACAAATACCTTAGGAAAGAGATTGAAAAAAAGTTTGAACTCTCATCGTTTGTAGGCCAAAGTGAACCCGTTGCCAAAGTTTTTAATTTGGTAAAAATTGTTGCCAACAAGCCTACCTCCGTATTGATAACCGGCGAAACCGGAACGGGTAAAGAGTTGCTTACCAAAGTAATTCACTATAATAGTGGCCGGAAAAAGGGGCCGTTAATAAAGGTGAGCTGTGCCATTTTAAGTCGTGAAATTTTTGAAAGTGAAATGTTTGGCCACGAAAAAGGAGCATTTACAGGCGCCGAAAAGGAAAAAATCGGACGTTTTGAACTGGCCGATAAGGGAACCCTGTACCTCGATGATATTGACGACGTTCCGTTGGATATGCAGGTAAAATTGTTGAGAGCCATCGAAGAGCGCGAAATTGAACGCGTGGGCGGTAAGGAGCCCATTAAAATTGACATCCGGATAATAGCCTCTACCAAAAAGGATTTGAGGCATCTTGTGGTGGAAGGAAAGTTTCGAGAAGACCTTTTTTACCGTCTGAATGTTTTCCCCATCAACATACCTCCTTTGCGCGAGCGGGTGCTCGACATTCCATTGCTGGTCGATTACTTTGTGAAACAGTTTTCGGAAGAGGAGCACATTACGGTTGAACCGGAAGTTTATGAAATATTAAAATCGTATCCTTTTCCGGGCAATACGCGCGAGCTTAAAAACCTTACCGAAAGGCTTGTGTTAATGGCTCACAACAATAAAATCACCAAAGATGTTATCCCGGCGGAAATTAAGTATCCCGGAAAATCCATTGTGGTTTCGGGCTTCGACAATAAAACCCTCACTGAAATTATGGATGACGTTGAGCGCCACTCTATTTTTCTGGCGTTGGATAAAGCTTCAGGCAACAAAGCCAAAGCAGCCGAAATGTTGGGCATTCCGGCTTCCACATTAAAGTCAAAACTTAGCAAGTATTCGTGATAATTTCCTTTTTAATTGGTACTCTTTCCCGAATTCAGCACGGAAGAATTAGGCGGCTAAACTGAGCGCCTTGCTTTAAAAATCAGTTTTTTGCTTTTTGGTCGAATATTCGTCGATTAGCGTCAGGATTTCGTCGAATTCTCGTTGGCACCAATGATTAAAAAAACTTTTTTCAAGAAATTTATTTGTTTTTTTCTGCTTAGCTATCAGTCCACTATAGATAGCTGTATCCAATAACCGTTTTTTATTTCACAGGTGGCATATCAGTTGCCTTATCCGCATCATAATCATTTACGAACTGGTAATTAATAGATTAATTATGATGAAAATAGTAGTAAGTTTTGTAGCGGTGTTGATGTTTTCGTTTTTGGTATCCTGTACCAAAGATTATTATGTTAAGCCCGATGCACCATCGCAAAATGTAAGTTTTAAAAACGATGTCATCCCCATTTTTAACGATAACTGTGTAAGCTGCCACAACGGTAGTACCAGTCCGAACCTTACGCCGGACAAAGCCTATGGAGAGCTGGTTTCGTTGCCAAATTTGGTTAATCCCGGCAATCCTGATGGAAGTGAACTGTATCAAAGGGTGATGGGGCAAGGTTCGATGATGCCTCCCGGAGGGATGATGCCCCCCGGTGGAATGATGTCGCACAATAAAACCGATCTGATTTATCAATGGATTAAAGAGGGAGCATTAAATAATTAGAAATCAATAAATATGAATACAATAATACATAAACCGGGCTTGCTGATTGTCTTAATGCTTATGATTTTGGTACCCCATACATTGTTGCATGCGCAGGATAACAGTAATGCTGAAGTAAAAAAAGTACAAAAACCGGTAAGAAGCCCGTGGGAATCAGGTATGCTGATTGAAACTCAGACAGGATTGGTGTTGCCCCAAAAAACGCTGGAGTTTGTCATTCAACACCGCTTTGGAAATATAAATAGCGGAACTTTTGATTTATTGGGAATTTATGCCGCTTCCAACATCAGGCTGGCTTTAAATTACGGTCTTTTCAATAAATTTCAAATCGGGCTGGGCACCACAAAAAACAAAAAGTATCAGGATGTAAACTGGAAGTACAACATCCTTACACAAACCCGTTCGGGAAGTATGCCGTTGTCGTTAACCTACTATGGCAACATTAGTTACGATGCTCGCGATGAAGAGTATTTTGGTGCCAACTACAAAGTTTCTGACCGTATTTCCTATTTCAACCAACTGATTTTGGGACGAAAGTTTTCGAGGATTGTAAGCGTACAACTGTCAGGCAGTTATTCGCATTACAACCAAATCGATACTACCTCTTTTCCGGATATGAAACACGATGTTTTTGGCGTAGGCCTGGCTGGAAGGGTGAAAATCAGTCCGCAAACATCCATTACCATGGAATACAATCAACCATTAAACACACCTGATAACATCAAACCAAATTTGTCGCTGGGGGTTGAAATTGCCACCAGCTCACATGCGTTTCAAATTTTCCTCACCACTTATAATGGCATTGTACCACAGGAAAATTTAAGCTATAACACCAACGATTTTTTAAAGGGTGATATTTTGTTAGGGTTTAATATCACCCGGCTTTGGGGATTTTAAAATTGGTTAATTATGAAAGATAACAAGGGTCAACAGAAAAAGGATTCGAGTAGAAGGAATTTTCTAAAGCTTGGTGTATTGGCGGGAGGAGCCGTGGTTTCCGGTGTAGGGCTTAGTGCCATTGCCGGAAATCCGGGTTCGACCGGCGAAAAGGTAAAGGTGATGACCACCGACGGTAAGCTTGCCGAGGTTGACAGCGGCATGTTACATAGTTGTGGATCATGCAGCAGCCACGTAAGCAACGAAGAGGCAAGAAAAGGAATACCGGGAAGAAAGTTTGTGATGGTTATCGACCTGTCGAGATGTAAAAATGCAAGGAAATGTATTTCTGCCTGTCAAAACATGCATTATCTACCTAAAGACAAAGAGTGGATAACCGTAAAATTGATGCAGGAATCGGAGGAAACAGCACCTTACTGGATGCCTAAAACCTGTTACCATTGCGATGAACCTCCTTGTACCAAAGTCTGCCCGGTGGGTGCCACTTTTAAAAGAGACGATGGCATCGTGCTGGTTGACAACGAAAGATGCATTGGTTGTAAGTTTTGTATGAATGCTTGCCCTTACGGAGCACGCATATTTAACTGGGAAAAGCCAAAAGGTATCCCTCAGGAAATTCTCGATCGCCCCTATAACATCGAAAGTGGTGCCCCGCAAATATTTGGTACCGTGGGCAAATGCGACTTCTGCCCCGATATGACCCGTAAGGGAATGTTGCCCGACTGTGTTACTGCCTGTCCCAACGGTGTGTACTTTTTTGGCGACCTGAACGAAGATACCGTAACCAACGGCTCCGAAACCTTTCGCTTTAGCGAACTGATCAGGGATAAAGCCGGATACCGTTTCCATGAAGACCTTGGAACACAGCCCAGCGTTTATTATCTGCCGCCGGTTGACAGAAACTTTCCGGTGGAAAGCGGTTTTAAAGGTTTGTCGGAAGAGGAAAAAGCAAGGTATAAAGTTAATGAGGATTAATACAAGCATACAATGGAAATAGACAATAAAACCAAAGAAGTTTTAAAAGAGTTTTCGCCTCAGTTAGAAAATTTTAATCGCAGGTTTAAAATCCTGTCGGCCATTCTTATTGCCATCATGCTGTTTGCCCTGTATGCCTTTTACCGCCAGGAAAAAGACGGCCATATTATTACCGGAATGCGCGATAATGTTGTTTGGGGGCTATACATCGCCAACTTCGTCTTTTTTATCGGTATCAGCTACGCCGGGGCGTTAATTTCGGGTATTCTTCACCTGCTTAAAGTGGAGTGGCGTAAGCCTATCATCCGAATTGCCGAGTTTATCACCGTCATTGCAACAATCATTGGGCCGTTGTATATTTTGTTGTGTATGGGGCGGTTAGACAGGTTGTTTAACCTTGTGCTTTACGGAAGAATTCAGTCGCCGATTATTTGGGATGTTATTGCCATTACAACCTATATCATCGGAAGTTTTCTGTTTCTCTATCTTGCCATGATACGTGATTTGGCCATTTTGCGCGACACGCCCGGTTTAAAAATTGGTAAGTTCAGAAGATGGTCCTATAAATTTCTTGCCATTGGGTATCAGGGTACCAAAGAGCAGGACAAACAACTCGAAGAATCCATCACCATTATGTCGGCCATTATTATTCCTATTGCCGTTATCGTTCACAGCGTGCTGGCATGGATATTCGGCATGACCTTGCGTCCGGGCTGGCACAGCACCATTTTTGCCCCCTATTTTGTAATTGCCGCTATTTTTTCGGGAACCGGCGTGCTGATAATGGCCATGTGGTTTTATCGCAAGATGTTTCATTTGGAAAAATACATCACCAAAAAACATTTCGACTATCTTGGTATGCTGTTGCTGATAATGGCAGCAATTTACGGCTATTTTACTTTCAGTGAATACCTTACCGACTGGTACACCTCCGAAACATGGAATGCCAGAGTCTTGAAAAAGATGTTTGATATTAACCAGTACGGATGGTGGTTTTACTTTTCGGTACTTGTGGGTAATTTGCTTCCCATTATTGTTATTGGCATTAAAAAATTAAGAACCATTAACAACGTGGCCTTGGTTTCTGCCATTGCGGTTTTAGCCCTTTGGGTTAAAAGATATTTAATCATTGTTCCTACGCTTGAAACTCCGCTTTTACCCGCACAAGACACTCGTATGGAATGGGTACATTATTCTCCCACCTGGGTTGAATGGGCTTTAACAATGGGTGGGGTTGCCTTCTTTATTTTTGCCTTTATGATGTTGTCGAAATACGTTCCCATTGTTCCCGTGTCACTGGTATCGAAACCAGCCGAAAAAGCAGCAGAAGTCGAGGTAAAACCAACCGTTGAAACCGTTTAAATTGTTAACTATGAATCATAAAATTCAACATTCAATCATAAAAAAGCTTAGCCGCAGCCTCTTGATAATTTTGTGGGTCGCTTTAATTGCAGGTAATGCTCCGGCAGCAGGCAAAAAGTTAAAAACCCGCATCAAGGTTGAATATGTTAAAAAGGGTGACAATACCAAACAGATTAAAGCCACGGTTTCATCAAAGATAAAACGCAAACGGGTTACCTTAAAGCGTGTTACCTTAAATCTTTTTGACGAAACCGATTCAACCCGGCTCGTCAGTACAGCTACAACCGACAAAAAAGGAATAACCGTTTTTACTTTACCCGCTGACTATCCGGTGGGAAAAGACGGGGCACCTTCGGTTTTTGCCGTTCGGTTCGATGGAAGTGAAAAGTATAAACCCGCATCAAAAAAAATTGAAGTTAAGGATGTAAAACTAACGGCTGATTTTAAGGTAGTCGATTCGGTTTATACAATAAAAGTTACAGCTAACGAGATGGTTAACGGTACAACGGGTGCTCCCGTTTCGGATGTTGATGTGTATGTTTATGTAAAACGGCTCTTTAGTTTGCTAAAAGTGGGCGAAGGGTACCTTGAGGATGGCAAAGCCACCATCGAAATACCGAATGATATTCCGGGTGACTATAAAACCCATAACCTTGAGTTTGTAACCATGATTCCTGAAGCTGATGATTACGGCACGGTTGAAAACAACAAAACCATAAAGTGGGGTGCCCCCCCGCCAAAATATCCCAAATACGACAATGTGAACCAACGTGCTTTATGGGAACCACGCGCACCTCTGTGGATGGTAATTACCCTGGGAGTATTGCTGCTTGGTGTTTTTTACCACTACATTTTAATCGCCTATAAACTGTATAAAATAAAACAGTTGGGTAAAAACAAACAGGTGTAAAGCAGTAAAAATTTAATAATGAATTTCAATAAATTATAAAAAATAAAAACCATGAAAAAAGTCAGTTTAAAAAATGTTGTTTACCTGCT
>JALVAQ010000240.1 GCA_027011095.1 Bacteroidales bacterium | reverse complement strand
AAATAAGTTTTACCGCAAGGATTCGGTAAATGTATCTGTTCGTTTCGTCAGGAACCAGTAAATCGTAAAAGTTATCGGCTTTTTGCTTTTCCATCAGCGATGTAATGCGTTTCATTCCGGCATTATAGGCAGCCGCAACCAATGTCCAGCTATGGAGTTTTTTGTAACTTTTTTTAAGATATCGCGAAGCAGCTTCGGCAGACTTTTTAACGTTGTAACGCTCATCAACTTCTTTGTTAACTTCAAGGCCGTAGTCTCTTGCCGTGCCTTTCATCAACTGCCAAAAACCCACTGCCCCTGCCGGCGACTTTACATTTGACAAATTGCTTTCAATTAACGGAATATACCTGAAATCAACTGGAATGCTGTCGGCTGTCAGCACCGAATCAATCAACGGAAACCAACGCTTTGATTTGCGGATTAATTGCAGGGTTGACGAATGCCAATAGGTGTTAACCGCAAGTTCTTTATCAAGCGCCTCTTTAACATAAAAAATGTCAAGCGGAACAGGCTCCCCTGCAAACGATAAGGTATCGGGTACGGGCAACGGCACTATTTTATAATTCTGCACGTTGGTTCCCGGCAGATAAACTTTTTCGCGAGGTTGAAAAAGCTCCCACAGGAAGACCCCGATTACAACCATAAAAGAAACAATGTAAGGAGCATATTTACGCATGAAAAAAATTTGAAATGATTCAACCCTGAAATTTATGGCCACAAAAATAGTTACTTTAGCTTTAACATGGCAAGCTGGTGGGGATTAATGTAATTTTCTTTTGAAGCACATACAGAAGCTGCCCAATGGGTAGCCACGTTTATTATTTTACGCCACTCATCTGTTGTAATGCTTCCGGTGGATTTATTTAACTGACTAATTTTATAAAGCAGTCCCGCGCTAAAAGCATCGCCGGCACCTACCGTACTTTTTACATTAACCATTAGCGCCGGGATTGTGATTTTTTTATCCTGAAAATAAATAATCGAACCTTCTTGTCCCAAGGTAATGATAACCATTGTCTGGGGATTAATTTCAATTATTTTACTTTTCCAAAACGCGGGGTTGCCCTCACCGAAGATATTGGCAAAATCCTCATCGGAGCCTTTAACAATATCGGCTAAAGCCATATTTTCATAAACAGCTTTGCGTAAAATGCCGTTTGACAAATGATGCACATGACGAATGTTAGGGTCGTAAACAACAACAGCCTGCCTTCCCTTCGCTGCTTTAACAATTTTAACAATATCGGGTCTGATGGCTTCATCCAACGAATAGACCGAACCGAATAAAAGATAATCGTTTGCAGTAAAGTCAATGTTGGTATTTAAAAATCGTTTTGGGGGATAGGTTTTATAGAAGTTGTATGTTGGTTTTGCATTTTCATCCAAAAAAGCCAGTGCCAGTGAAGTATTTGATTGGGGATAAATTGATACGAACTCCGTGTTAACACCATTTTCCTTTAAGAAGTTATTAATTTTAAAACCTGTTACGTCATCACCCAGTTCCGAAATTAAACTAACAGCCGTTTTCTTTCTTGCCAGTGAAACCGACACATTAAGCATGGCACCTCCGGGGGTTGCCGACACATGCCCTTTGCTGTCGAAAATAATGTCCATTAATGTTTCACCCAGCGTATATATCATAATTTTATACTGATAAAAAGTACAGTATGCTACAATTATTACTTAAAGGGAGATTTAAAATCGGCAAACAGCGGTGCAATTTTATCTTTATCCGAAAGCAAAGGGCTGTCAATACCCCAATCAATGTTTAAGTCGGGGTCGTTCCAACGAATTGCCCCTTCCGAAGCTTTGTTATAAACATTGGTACATTTATAAAAGAAAACCGTATCGTCCTCCAAGGTAACAAACCCATGGGCAAATCCGGGCGGCACCCAATACATCCATTTGTTATCTTCGGTAAGGTCGATTGATGCCCATTTGCCGTAAGTTGGCGATGATAAACGCAAATCAACAGCCACATCCCTGACTGCTCCTTTTATTACCCTAACCAGCTTTCCCTGTGCAAAGGGTGGTTTCTGAAAATGCAATCCCCGCAATACACCTTTGGCAGATTTAGATTCGTTGTCTTGTACAAAATTTTGATCAATCCCGCTTCTTAAAAATGCCTCTTTATTATACGACTCAAAAAAGTACCCTCTGCTATCCTTGAACACTGTCGGTTTTACTATGTAAAGATCAGGGATTTGTGTTTCAACTATTTCCATGTTAATATTATTTTGCTGATATTTTCTTCATATTCAAAATTAATCAAATTTTTGAATAACCGAATCCGAGTTTTATATTTTTATAATTGAACTTGTTTAAAGTCATTTATTTGAACTATCGGTAAAGTATTGTAAACCGGAAAAGTGAATATCTTTTTTCATTGCCCCCCCTACGCCTCCCGTCCCGATAGCTATCGGGAAGTCGGGACAGGCTCTCCAGAGAGAGGAATTATGGAGTTCATTTTCTGATTTACAATATTTTACATT
>JALVAQ010000239.1 GCA_027011095.1 Bacteroidales bacterium | reverse complement strand
CTATAATGGTTACGGCAAGCAGTCGGGCAGTTTTAACCTGACAGAGTTCTATTTTATGTGGCTCACCCCTCAAAACCTATCCCTCACCAAATTCTCCTTTTTCGGGCAGGTAAGTTACCCCTTCACACCCCTGTTTACCGGAACGCTATCGGCCATGTACAATCCCAACGACCACTCTTTTTATACAGGCCCATCCCTCAACTATTCGCTAATAGAAAACCTGGAGCTTTCGATTTACGGGCAATATTTTACCAGCAGCACCCCTGCCGACGAAGGTGGAAAAGGTGTGTTTCTTTATTGGCGTCTGAAATGGAGTTTTTAAAAAAAACTTTTCAGTATTTTTATGTGCTGAAACTTTTTCTTAATAATTCTACGTTTTTGTTTGCGCTAAATTCAGGTTGTCCTTAATATGCAGCTTCAAAACTTAAGCAAAATTGTTACTTTTGCTATTAGCATTGATATTTACCATCTGACAACACTTGGTAAATAACTGTAAAGATGCACAATGTCAATGTGTTAACGTAACTTTAAAGTTCATTATCATGGTTGTTGAAGGTGTATAAGTGAGCTTAAATAAAACATTTTATTATGAAAAAGGTATTTCTGGTATTATGCGTGTTGTTTTTTGCCGGTTCGCTCTTTGCGCAAGATATTGACATCTATCAAAAAAGGAAAAACACCAATTACAAGCTGCCCTATTTAAACCCGCAAATGACACTGAATGAATTTCAATTGCTCAACCGAACCTTGCGGTTACAAGACATGCTTTATGCCATGATAGTTCCCGGATATGTTCATTTTAAGGCCAAAGACCCTGCCGTTGGTTGGAGCTTGGTTGGCCTTCGTATGGCCGGTTTTGGCGGTTTGGGTTATATTTATTTAAAAAATGATTATTCATTAAAAGAACTCTTTTCGGGAAAGGGAGAGGGGCTGCCCGATGCCTCAGAATTTAAAACTCAGAAAAAAATTGCTTATTATTCCATAGGTGTAATCTTTGCAACTTATTTCTTCGATTGGATTCATGGAAAATATCGCCTTGACAAAAAACAGGAATACATTCGCTACAAATACGGATTAAAGTTGAATATTGAAGCCGGAGAATTGAAAACCCCTGCCGTGAAGGGAACATATCCTGCAGTTGGAATACAATATCACTTTTAAAAAAATACCGACATGAAAAAAACAGTACTCTTTTTATCCATGTTTTTAACGACGGTATCCCTGTTCAGTCAGTCTGTTAAAACCGAGTATATTTACCTTACCATTGTTAACCGTCAGCAGGATAAAAAGCTTATAAAAGACAACTTGAGGAATGCGGAAATCATTGCCGACAGCCTCTTTTTTTGGACGGAAAATCCGGGTATAAAAAATGATTCTGTTGCCTCGTGGTTTTACAAAGAACTTGCTGTTAGCTATTATCTTTCGGGAGATTATCCGATGGCTCTCTTTTCTTTTTTACGTCAGCGATTTTTTTATCCCAATCCTAAGCTTAATCAATTTGTCGCTGATTACTTTACGGAGTCAGCCGCTTTTGTAAATATCGACAAAAACATGATTGATTTTCAGCTTGAAAAAAGCAGCCCTGATAAAGTACTGAAATTATCTTCTAAAGAGCGTGAATACAATCTTTTGAACAACTCTGTTTTGTTGAATCTAAAAGCACTGAATCCTGTAATCATGCATTATACCGACCTGATAAAGGAGTCGCAAAGTAATGTTCCTGAATTTGTAAACAGGTGGGCGTTTTTGGTGAATATCGGGATACCTCAAAAACTGATGAAAGGTTATATAAACTATTATCAGGGAGAAATTGACACGTTAAATTTTAAGATGAGTAAAATATTATATCGAAAGGCAGCACACTATTACCTAAAAAACAATGCATGGGAAATGGCATCGGTTTATATTGAAAAATATGATAGCTTACCATTAAAACTAAACAATAAAATTACTTCGGGTTGGTTTAAACTGAGGCGAAGCATCCACTTTTAAATTAGCCGGCCTGGCTCTTACACCTTTTGGAAGAACTATTGTTAGCAATTGAACCCATTGAGCAACGAATATATAAACAGCGTTATTTCACAAACTTCATCAAACCAGCCTCTTCTGCGGAGGCTGTTTTTATAAAATAAACTCCTTTGGGAAGCGTTGTGATGTCTATCCGGAACCGTTTGTTTTGTACTGATGAAAATGATTTTAATTCCTTTCCTGACAAATCATAAAGCCGGATGGTACCAATAGGATTGTCTGACTGAACGATGATATAATTATTGGCAGGATTAGGAAACAGCACCATCTTATTTTTTCGGTTTCCCTGATTGTTAACAGCATCATAAAACAAGCATACATGATCTTCATCGGGCATATTCTGTGCATTGGCATAGTTGGAATAGCAGGTGTCGCCTCTGTTTTTCCAGATGGCATTTACTTTATAACAAATAATATCGGGTGCGGGTAAAGGAATAGAGTAGTCGTTGTATTCGTAATAAGTAACCC
>JALVAQ010000238.1 GCA_027011095.1 Bacteroidales bacterium | reverse complement strand
CTTGCCTGGTTGTAGTTTACCGTTATAATGGAAACCAAAGGATATCGGTTGAAAGTATAGGCCATCTTTAAACATTAAAGTATTAATTATGTTTTATGCTATCGGTGTGAGAGTGGGTTGTATGAATAAATTTTTTGCTTGCGCCTTTTATTTTAAGTAAGCTCAGAAGCATTAATACAAATCCCGTGGGGATATAAAGCATGGCTTTAAAAGTTTTTTTGTTGTAAAATCTGCGCGGTATGGAAATGATTAAAGTAAAGGTAGTTACAGCAAACAGTAGCAGCCAATACTGCGAACTAAAGTAATAGAGGTCGGATGCCAGGCCGGGGAAAAAAATTTCGAAAAGCCATAAAACCGCAGTAATGATAAACAATACTCCAACAAGTAATATTCGCGGAGGCTGTACCATTTGAAGCACTTTGTCAAAATAATCCACATTGCCTTTAAACAGAAACTGTTTTAAACCGTCGAAAAAATATTCTTTAAAGTAGCTAAGCTGGGCTGCAATCCATCGCCGGCGCTGGTTTACAAACACATCTGACTTTTGTGTTTTTTCATCAAAAATAAGGGCATCGTTTACATATTCTATTTTTACGCCGTTTTTAATTATTTTCAACTCAACTTCTTTGTCTTCTCCCACCGAGTCAACGGTGGCCATGGTTGATTTAAACAGATGATAATCAATACCCATACCGGAACCTATAAGTGCTGACGACATACCCAAAACGCGGTGTCCTTTACGGAAAATATGATTGTTTATCTCCTCACTCATGGCATCCAGAATAGCTACGCTGGTGTTTAGGTTTTTTGCGGTACGATGTCCCTGAACGGCAACAAAGCCACGGTCGAAAGCTTCGTTAATTTTTGACAAAACATCGGGTTTCATCACGTTGTCGGCGTCCAAAACAAAAGCTACATCGTAATTATCTCCTATTTCCTCCATGCACTTATTAAGTGCTTTCGACTTTTTACTAACCTCAAACACAACCTCTACCACAGTGATGGGAAGTTTGCGAAGTGCATCAAGGGTTGATTTTTTAAAAGAATCGGCAATAACAATCACTTCATACTTATCCTTGGGATAATCTTGTTTTACAGCCTCTTCGGCAACATGAATAATGACTTCATCCTCTTTATAGCCCGGGATTAGCACGGCAAATTTTCGTTGTTTCGAGATTGTTTTAGCATGTTTCTGCCGGTAAAAAAGTCCAAACACGGCATATATAAAAATATAAAGGGTTGCTAAAGCGAAATAGAGATAAAAAACACCTTCTAAAACAGAAATTACAAAATATAAAGTACTCATAACTAATCTTTTTTAAGTTTGGGTAACGAAAACAAACCTTTGTGATGTGTAAAATGCCACCATCCAGCCCGCAATACGGCACGAGCCAAATCAAACCGCCCTTTTGCGGCATAACTTAAAGCGGTTTTGGGCAGCGCGAGAAGGTTCATATATAAAAAGCTTAACAGCTTATATATTCCTGTTGAATTTCGGCGTGCATATAAAATGCGGCCTCGTGTAAGGTAAAAAATTTGAAAGGGGCTGTCCTTAACCGTTGAAATGGATTCTTTGTGCAACACCAGCGACTTTCCCTGATAGTAAATTTTATAACCCGCTTTCTTAATGTGTTCGGCCCAGTCGTGCTCTTCGTAGTACAGAAAAAACACCTCTGTCATGGTGCCAACTTCTTGAATAACTTTGTAAGGAACCAACATGGCAGCACCAAAAATCGATCCTGTTTCGCAGGTCATATCATATTGTCCATGGTCGGTTTCACCAAAGCCAATGGCAAAATTCCTGATGGTAATTGGATTAATAGGGGTAAAGCCCGCAAACTGAAAAGTGTTGGGAGTGTGAAAATAGTGTATTTTAGGGCTTACCATTCCTATGGTACTGTCGCTTTCAAGCAGCTCAACCATGGGTTCCAAAAAGCCAGGCTCAACTTCGGTGTCGTTGTTAATAAACAAAACGTATTTACCTTTTGCAGGAGGAATTGCTACGTTGTTGCCACCTGCAAAACCAAGATTTTTTTTAGTTTTAATATAATGAATGTAAGGGTACTTCTCCTTAATTATATCTGGATTATCGTTTGGTGAAGCGTTGTCAACCACAAAAATTTCGATGTTGGGATAGGATATTTTTTTTATGGAATCGAGGAACTCGCAGGTTACTTGAGATTGATTATAATTTACAGTAATCAATGACACCAAAGGCAGACTTTTACTTTCTGATTTCATAATGCAAATAATTAGTATCGTTAATCTTTAACCTTTAACGCCCAGGGACTCATACCTTTTTTAACAAGATCGGTATATTCTCTGTCTAACTGAGGAGCCATAAACAGAAATGCCCAGCTTAAATAAATTAGCATACCGGTAGGCATCTGACCCAACACGCCATTACCATAACTGGCGCCGGCAATACCGGCAAATCCGGCTAACAGCGCTCCCAAAACACCTATAAGTTCTTCGTTTTTAACTACAAATAAGAGATAGAAAAAGCTTTTAAACATAATGTACGAAAGAATAAAAAGGTGAAGGATTAAGCCAACCCGACCCTGTTCAGCCCAAATCTGTACATACCATGAGTCGGTAGCCACGTTGGCAAGAAAGCCTTGTGGCGAAAACCTTTTACCCCAGTCGCCGGCAGCACCAATACCTCCACCAAAAGGTTTGTCGGCGAGATAGGCCTTTAATATTCGCCGGTTTTCGAGTCGCACCAGATACGAAGCATCCTTTTCAGGCCGGAAGGCCGTTCGCATACGTCGAATTTGTGAGTTACTCTGCCCAATACTGGTATAGGCAAAAAACACATAAGTAAGCGCCAAAAGGAAGCCTCCTACTACGATAACCCTCATATTCTTCCGAAGAATAATATAGACAACACCTCCCAACATAGGCACAATCATGGCGCCTCGTGTACCCGAGAGAAACATGCCCCAAAAGCCTAAAAACCCCATTATTAAAAAGAAAATTTTATTGCGTTTTCCCTTTATGGCAGATGCAACCAAAAGACCTACAATCCCTGCGGCAGCCTGCGAAGCACCAAATTGTCCCGCATCGGAAAAGAATGAAAATACCCTCAGCTCTCCAAAAATAATGTGAGTAACGGCACCTCCCTGATCGAGCCAAAGTTGTTCTGCCGAGTCAACCCCTATATATTTCTGTTTTAGGCCGTTAAGGGTTGCCAAAATGGTAAATATCCCCCAAATGTATAAAAAGGTATATAGATACCTTAAGCGGTTAAATAGCAAAAAAGCCAGCGGAATAACCAAAAGCGGATAAAGCGACATACCACGCATGGCATAAAACCAGGCTGTTCTGCTTAATGCCAGCGGGTTAACAAGTTCAAGCAAGGCGTAAGCAAACCATAGCAGCATTAAATAAGTAAGGTCGCGGTTAACCTCTCTCCACTTTATTCCCTTGTTAAACTGGTTAAAGAAAAGGGCAATGTAAGTCATTACCAACATGCCGTCAATTGAAAGGCCCAACGGCACACCCCGAATATACCTTGTTAAACCAATGGCTGTAAAACCAAGTACCATTAGCGTGTAAATGCCAATCACCGGATAATTAAACAGACGGTTAAAAAAGTATATTACAGGCAAAGCAACTATTAAGGCCACTGCCACTTTCATGCCGCCCCTGGCAATGATTATGCCCAACAAAAACGTCATCAACAAAACGGCTAAAATCATTAACGGATGCTGTAGCTTGTCAGCACCGGTTTTTGATTTAAATGAATCGATGATGGGTTGTAACTTCACAATAAAATACTTAATTAATTAAGATGCTAAATTTAACGATTTTTTAGCTTAAAATAGAAATCTTTAAAAAACAAAAGGCCTTCGGTAAATATTTTTTTAAACTCCAAATCTATAGCTTCATCCAAGTATTTGAAACCCACATAAATACCAAGTAGTGTAAAGGAAATGGTAACCACTGCAACCAGCTCAAGGGATGTTAATGTGGAGTAAGTAATCATCGAATGCCAAAAGGAAGTTCCGGTAACACCAAACGAAACAAGTTTAATTGAGGCAAAAATGGCAACGAAATAGTAAAAACCGAAGACCACCAGGCTGTCGCCTATTAAGTTGGCAGCAGCCATATAAACCACCTTAATAAAGTTTTGTTTGGGACGGTTTACCGCATCAAGGGCAACCCCTGTAAACCTGTCGAGGGGTAGAAGCATGCCATAAACACAAAATATCCTAAAAATATTAGCCGTAATGGCATACTGTTCACCTCCAATTAAGGTAACAAAGTCTTCAGCAAAGAAGAAGGAAAAAATCATAACAGGAACAATCAACAGGGTAAGGCCTCCCGAGTTACGATAGTACGACCTTTTAACATCTTCCACCCGGCCTTCTATACTGGCTTTCGACATCTCCGGAAAGGCGGTCATGGCAAAACTGCGTAAAGGAATTTCGATAATTTCGGTTAGTTTCATTGGGATGCTGTAAAAAGCTACTCCAACCGTGCCAAGAAACGGACTTAACCCTATAATAAAGGTATCGGCACTTTTTAGCAGGTTACTCCCAATCAGGGTTCCGGTGGTGTATTTTCCAAAATCAAGAATCACCTTACTGTCTTTTCGGGTAGCTTTAAAAACATATTTAATTCCATCCCAGTTTAATATGGATGCGAAAACCGATGATGCTGCATTAATAATAACATAAGCAATCATTATTACCACCACATCCGATTTAAAGAAAATCATGTTAATAAGTAGATAAACCATAAATCCCCCAACCGTAATCATTCTAAGTAATAAAATTAAATCAAACCTTAGTTTGGCTTGTAAAACCGAGAAAGCATTGTTAAACGGTAGAGTAACAAAAGCAACGATAGGGAACCATTGAAAAAAGAGATAGTAACCGGAGTTGTCAATACTTTCTTTCGCAAGAAAATAAATAAGGTAGGTAACTACAGCCAAAAGCGCAGTGGAGAGCAGGTTGATGATGTAATTTGAACCAATCAACCTTTTACCTTCCTCTTCGTTTGCTCCCGACAAAAAGCGTACAATAGCTGTTCGGGTAATGCCGAACCGAAGCATATCCAGAAAGTTAGTTGCCGTAAGAAAAAGTACCCAGGCACCATAATCCATGGTAGGCAGGCTACGTACTAAAATCATAAAGCCAAGTAACCCGAATACCGCAATCAGCCCATTATTGGCTAATGAAAGCACATTGTTGCTTTTCAGTATTTTAGACAATGAAACCATAGGTTTTATGCCTCTTTTTTGAACGAGAATTTATACTTTAACGGATAGGTTATTATCTGCTTAACTTTAATAATGTAATGATTGTTGTTGCGCTTTTTAGGCAGATTCGATAAAAGTTCTTCCAAGGCATACAATTCTACTTTATTTAATATAACCTGAGGTTTAACCGCACAAATTTCTCTAAAGGTATCAATGGCTCTTTTATCGGCTTTGGTCATCCGGCTGTTGGCCTTAAGCACATAAAAGGCAAAGTCAACCTGCTGTAATAAACCGATAGGGTAGGAGTTAAAAATAATGGATGGTATTTCGAGGAAAATATAACTGTAGCTACTATTGTTTTTTCTAAGAGCTTTTTCTTCAATCAACTCGCTAAAGTCCTTGATATCAATAAAATTATCTTTAATCTTATAGGAGTACGAGAAGTTGTAATCGTCTTCTTCTGCCAGTTCATCATCAAAACGATAATTAAGGTATAGCACACTATCACCAATTTCTCTTAGCCGGTTAACAATTTTATGGCCTAACAACGATTTTCCGGTCTCGTTTTGCGTACTAAACATCAAAACAACTTTTGGTTCCTTTTCCAGTGTGTTTAAACCCATTTTTAGGTTTTGGATGATCATATCAATTAATCTGCGGGCAAAAGCATTTAATTCCTGAGTACTGTTTCCGGTATTTAAAATAGGATAGGCACCGGCAAGTTCCATTTCAGTTTCTTTAATAACCCTGCTTGGGTTTTTCATTGAATTGTCAAAATATTCCAATGCCAAAATAATAAAAGCAATCATAACAAAGCCAAATAAAAAGGCTGCTACAATTAACACTTTAGCTTTTGAAGGCATGGCGGAGATAGGGAAGTAGGGTGGGTCAACAATCTTGATATTGGTAGCCATTTCAAGATTTTGCTGTTTCATTTTAGCGAGGTTAAGGCTGTGCAACAACTCCAGATAGGATTGCTCGGTTACTTTAATTTCGCGTTCAATTCGCTTTAACATCGCACCGAGGGGAGCATACTTCTGGTAGGTTCTTACAAAATCCATTTTACGTCGTGCCAATACAACAAGTGCTGCTTTGGCTTCCACATAATTTATGGTGTTTTTTAACCATTCGTTTAGCATGTTTGTAATGGGCAAACCCTGTGTTGAGTGCGAGTACAAATAAAGCTGATCGACATAGAGCTTTATTTTATTTCGCAATTCGGTTTGTCGTGCTCTTAATTTTGCAATGGCTTGAGCCGTTCGCTCGTCGTAATCGGCTGTAGGCTCGTTTGAAATGATTTTAGTAGTAACCTCAGCCAGCTCTTTTTTAAGTTGGTTTATTTGATCGCTTTTAAGGTAGAGGCTGTCTCTGGCGGTAAGATGTGTTTCGATTTCGTTAAGCGATGCTCCTGAGCCAGACAACCTGATTTGTTCATTTTGGTAAGCTACTTCAAGGTCTTCTTTCTGAGCAGCAATGGCTTTACTTTGCTCGTAGTAGTTTATAATGTTATTTTTCTTATTAAACTGTAGCAGGCGGTCTTCAGCTTTTTGCAAACGGCTGTCGGCCAACCTTACCTGTTCCTCAAAATATCTTACAACAAGGTCGGTCTCGTTTTCCCGCAACAGTTTGTAATTTTTCATAAATACCTGCGATAGTATTTTTAGTGTTTGCATACATATACCGGGGTCATCGGAATGGAACGTTAGTTTAACAAGGTCGGAATTATTAATCCGGTAAATTTGAATCTCACTAATTGACCGAATGCTGTAATGGTTGTTTTCGCCATAATGCAATAGCCCGTATATAAAATTAGTGTCGCTTGAAGAGTAAAATTTGGTAAGGTTTTTTACCGTTTTTTCATAATCTGATTCTTTGACACCCGGAGGCACAATGGGATCGCTTACAAAGTAATCTTTTTCCAAAACCTTGGATTCAAAATCGGTGGTAGGCTCTGGAACATTGGGAAGTTCGTCATACACTCCCTGGTCGTTTAAACTTTTGTTGCTTTGAAGCGGGGAGGAGCTGCCTGATATATTGTCATCGGAGAGCACCTCTTTTTTACTTCCCGTATAATAATTTGCAGCTCTTGACTTATAGCCCCTGTCGATTAAAATACGTTGCCCTGGTGTAAGCGAACGGTTTGATAAGTTGTTAAACTCACGAAGTTTGCTAATGTTAACACCGTATTTTTTAGCAATTGAATAGAGCGTTTCACCTCTTTTAACTGTATGATAAACAGGACTTGATGAGCTATTTAGCTTTTGTACTATAATAGATTGTCCCTGTGAAACACTGTTGGGGTCGGAGATGTCATTCATATCTAAAATCTCGCCCATAGATAAGCCATATTGCGAGGCTACCTGCGCCAGCGTTTCTCCCGGAGCCATCACATGATATACATACTCAGCACTTTTATCAGCTGATGCCCCTGCATTTTTTGATACACCACTACTACTATGAACCTGTTTTACTGTTGTTCCCTGAGGAGATTCGTTTAAGACTTTGTTTTTCTTTTTCGATATTTCTCTTTCTAGCGACCGGATTTCCTTTTGCAGTTTTTTAACGGCTTCTTCACGCTTACGCATGACACCTGTTTTATTGTTTTTTACAACCAAATCTTTAATGTATTCAGGTGTAAACGATTGAAGCTGATTATAATTTGTTACGGAAATGTATTGAGGTATTGGTTTCTCCATACATAAATCCTGTGCCAGCAACCTGATGGATGTTTCAACGATTGTCTGGCGCGATTTAAGTAAATTCAAAAGGTTGTCGAACTGGGCGCTAACACTAAAGTAGTCGGTAGGCCGCTGTGAGGTTGACTCAATGGAATAACCGGTGGTAATCCCGGTATAAATAACTGTTTCCGACTCATAGGCCTTGGGTTTGTTACGTGTAAAATAATACACCACAACAGCTAACAACAGCGGCACTACTATCAGTAATAGTAAATTTCTTTTAAAGAGTTGTATAAAATGACCTATATCCATTTATTAACAATAATTATCTCAACACATTAATGAGGTTAAACCTCATGCCCGTAACAACTTCGAGCATTTGGTAGTTTTTATTAAATTCCGAAACAGCCTGTTGAAAATTAACGGAGCCTCTGGTTTGAATTTCTTTTAAACGGGCATACTCGGCAGTTGTAATTTCGCCATTTAAAAACTCATTTTGAGCCATCTGCATCTGCATCATGGTAAAATTCTCGTAATCCTCGTATATCCTAATATACTTTTGATATTGAACCATATCATTATATATTCTGATAACCTCCTTAACCAAAAAACGTTTGTTAATTTCTTTTTGGGTTAACGAAATTTCCTGCCATTTTTTTTGCTTATTAATTCTGTTTCTTCTATCCACAAAGGTGGCCAATGGAAAGCGAATATAAAATCCCACGGCATAATTATCGCGAATGGAACCTGACCAGTAATACCGGTCAATTTTATTAATTTCATCTTTATCCCAAAAATCCCAGTTTCCAAAGTTTGCATCAAAGTTGAGGCTGAAGTGTTCGAGCCATGCCCTTTGAGCCGAAAGTTGTTCGTAATAGTAGTAT
>JALVAQ010000237.1 GCA_027011095.1 Bacteroidales bacterium | reverse complement strand
TATTGCAAAATAGATGTTGCCATCGCTATCCATGGCCGGAATGGTTTTTGAACCTTGGTTTTCCATGCCAAAGTTATAGTGCCAAAGCTCCGGATGATCGGTAGTTTCGTAGGGCTTTAAAGGATTGTTACCTTTTTTACACGATTGCAGCGAGCAAAGAGAGAAAGTAATAATTGCGAATGTAAAAAACAGGAGCTTTTTCATGTTGATTGATTTTTATTTGCGAATTTTTTACGCTCATTATCATTAGGTTAACTTTAAACAAGTTCAATATCAAGACAACCTTAAAGTGACGTCATTGCGATGACGAGGTACGAGGTTCCGATAGCTATCGGAAGCAATCTCAATACGTCACTTTAAGGTTGTCTTGACAGTAGCCGTTTGATAATTTTGCTTATTTGCTGTTTGTATTTCCCAATGTTCCGTAGCGTTTGGGCCAGCCCGATGTGGCCAGTTTGCTGCCATCGCCTTTAAAGCAATAGAGTGTTCCTTTTTCGGTTGCGTATGATATGAGATTGCCGTCGTGGTCAATGGTAACAGGGTGTAGGTTGCCTACTCCTTCTTGTGCGCCAAGCATCCAGTCGAGTGTGCCGTCAGCTTTTACACACGAAAGGCTGAAAAGCTCACCGTTGTAAAATTTACCATTTTCTCCAATGGTGGGAGCTTGTGCATAGTTGGGGCTGATAATACCGGATGAAATATCCGATTGCCAGACTTTGTCGCCGTTTTTTGAAAATTTGGTAAGGTTGCCGTTGCCAATATAGCAGTTTCCATCACCATCAACAGTAACCGAACTGGAGGAGTTATCGAAAGTGTTGTCCAACAAAATATCGGTAACCACCTCTCCCGATGTTCCGGAGATAATAAATATATCATTACCATCTCTGTAATAGACGTTGCCGTCATCCGATAAGGCAAGGTTTCCGGTTAAAACATCTCTGGAGGATTTGTTGCTGTTTTTCCATGACCAGGTTGAATCGCAGGAAGAGCCTTTGTCGTCATACCTTGTAATGGCACTGAAACCGTCCACAAAAATATGTTCTCCGGTAACAACCATACCAATCACCACGTCGTAATAGGTGCGGCGTATCCATAGTTCGCTGCCATCGGACGGGTTCAGGGCAAACATAAATGCATCGGTAAACTGGCCTGAAATCAAATAGAGTTTATGGTTGGCATAGGCCATTACAGGTGCCCATGTAAAATCATACTGTTCGGTTAAATCTTTGCTCCATAAAACCGACCCGTTGGAGGCATCCAATGCATAAATTTTTACCGGATCGCCGAGGCCGAAGAAAATTTTACCGTCGGCATAAGTAAGCGGCGAAACACTTGCCTCTTCAAAGGTTACACTCCAGCGTTCGTTGCCGTCTTTGTCAACTGAAACAATGTGCGAAGAGCCTCCTGCAGCTCCCTCCTCCTGGCCGCCGAGATAGATGTTGCCGTTTTCGTCGATGGCGGGAATAATGTCAGCAAGACCTTTAATGGGGGCATCGTAATGCCAAAGTTCTTTGTGGCTGTCGTCGCCTCCTCCCGGAATTATCGGGTTGCTGCCGTCTTTGCCGCAGCCCGAAAAGATAACGGCTGCAAAGGCTAAAATAATGATTGAATAAAATGCTTTTTTCATGGTTTAAAAATTTAAATTTATTGGTTAATGATTAATTGTCGTTTAATGTAAATAACGATGGTTTGATGGCCGAAGCAGTATCAATCCGTACTGCTGTTTTAACTATTTTTTTATCAGCTACCGTTATCTCCGATTTTAAAATAACACCTTTCCAAATGCAGATAACACCCATCTCGCCCGAATGTTTCTGACAAGTGTAACCTGCTATGGTTTCCTCTCCGGTTTTTTTAAAATTGCCGGCTTTGAGCATGCTAAGTGTCTCGTTGGTGGTATTTTCATGGTGTAATGGGGTGGTTTGTTTTTGATGGGTATTAAGGTTTAGCTCGGTAAGTGTGTCATTTTTTAAAACTGCTTTGGTATCGGTAATTTCTTTGCCATTTTTAGTAAAAAGTTTTTTAACGATGGCTTTTTTTAATCCAAAGTTTTCAAAACAAAGTTGCTCACTACCCGAAAAATCACCACTATAAACATAATTTATTTGTGCCGATTGAATTTGATACCGGTTTCCCGGCTGGGCTTTAGTAACAGTAACAAACAATATTGAAAACAAAATTAGTAACTGATAGTTTTTCATAATTTTCATGGTGCAAAAAAAAACCTTTTAATCATAAAAAACATCACCCTTTCGGGTGATTTTTGAATAAATACGGGGTATTGCGGTTGTTTTGTTACTTTAATGATCAAAAGCAAAATCCTTTTTGCACATCAAACCAAATAGGACACTGATTTTTTAGATTCCTATAATTTGACTGATTTTTTTTCTTATCATAACAATCAGTTCTATCAGCCCAATCAGTGTACTATTAAAATGCAGGCAGGTTTTAGCCCTAACCAAATAACTTATTTAAAAAATTATATAAACTTTTCTTGTTT
>JALVAQ010000236.1 GCA_027011095.1 Bacteroidales bacterium | reverse complement strand
ATTTAGATAAATTTGATTTTGGATAGAAAAATCAATTACCGTTGATAATTTAATCGACCATTGTTTTGTCTTTTATATTCCCCCGGGGTTCAGCCCGGGGGAATTGTTTTTATAACCCCCCGGGCTAAACCCCGGGAAAAAATAAGAATGCGGAAAATAATTTATTATGCTATCATGCAGATTGCAAATCTGCACGAGCGGAAAGCTTCGACCGAAAAGGTTTTGCAGCCGTTATAATAAGGGACTGTTTTAATTATTTAACACATTTATAGTGATTTATTGAAAAAACAAGTGTTTCTTTGCAGCCTCGAATTTTTTCTGTCGTAATTTATGGGGTAAATTGACGTGGTAAAAATTCCAAATTAAGAGGGCAATTTTGCCCACATCAATTTAAATACATATTATGACCTTTGAAGAAATTAATATCCAAAGTGATATTTTAAAGGCTATTGGTGAGTTAGGTTTTGAAAACCCTACACCCATTCAGGCCGAAACCATTCCGCACTTATTGGAAAACACCCATCAGGATTTATTGGCATTTGCTCAAACAGGAACGGGAAAAACCGCGGCTTTTGGCTTGCCCATCATTCAACAAATCGATACCGACAGTAAACAAACACAAAGTATTGTGCTGGCCCCAACGCGCGAACTTTGTATGCAGATTGCCAAAGATCTGGAATCGTATGCCAAATACACCCGCAACTTAAACGTTGTAGCTGTTTACGGTGGTGCCAGCATTGATACACAAATTAGAGCACTCAGCCGGGGCGCCCATATTGTTGTGGGAACTCCCGGACGAACCCTCGACCTTATTAAAAGAAGAAAACTTAAACTTCATCAAATTCAGTGGCTCGTTTTAGACGAAGCGGATGAGATGCTTAACATGGGTTTTAAAGAGGAGTTGGATAATATATTATCGGAAACACCCGAATCCAAACAAACGCTTCTGTTTTCGGCCACCATGCCTAAAGAGGTGGTTAGAATTGCCAACGAGTACATGACCGACAGCAAAGAGATTAAAGTTGGCGAGCGAAATGCCGGTGCCGAAAATGTTGAACACGCCTTTTATGTGGTAAGAGCAAGTGATAAATACGCCGCTCTGAAACGCATTGCCGACATCAACCCCGATATTTACGGTATTGTGTTTTGCCGTACGCGTCGCGACACCAAAGAAATAGCCGATAAATTAATTGAGGACGGCTACAATGCCGATGCTTTGCATGGTGATTTGTCGCAGTCGCAGCGCGATATGGTAATGCAGCGGTTCAGACAGGGCAACCTGCAGATACTTGTTGCCACTGATGTGGCAGCCCGTGGACTTGACGTAAACAATCTCACACACATTATCAACTTTAACCTTCCCGATGATCCCGAAGTATATGTGCACCGAAGCGGACGAACGGGAAGAGCCGGCAAAAAAGGTATTTCACTTACTATTGCCCACTCAAGGGAGCTTTCAAAAATACGAACCCTTGAAAAAATGGTTAAAAAATCGTTTAAAAAAGATCGCGTTCCCGGTGGTGTGGAGATAGTTGAAAAGCGTTTGATAAATTTAATCGACAACATTAAAAACACTGAGGTTAACGAAAAAAAAATCGCCCCTTATTTAGATGACATCTTACACAAGCTGGAAGACCTCTCAAGAGAAGAGCTGATAAAAAAACTGGTTTCAGTTGAGTTTACACGATTTCTGGAATACTATAAAGGTGCCAAAGACATCAATTTTGATGGCAACGAATCAAGAGGAAGAGACCGCGACCGTAGTCGTGATAGAGATCGTGGCAGTGGAAGAGATGGCGACAGGTCAAGAAGAGAGCGCCGCTCCGATTCAAGAGAAAAAGGTAAATTCTCCAGATTTTACATTAATCTCGGAACCAAATCAAACATTAACCCTGCTTCGTTAATCGGCATTATTAACGATGTAACCGATAACCGTGATATTGGAATAGGAAGAATTGAGCTGATGAAGAAATTTTCGTTTTTTGAGGTTGACAGTAATTACGAAAAAGAGATTATCAAGTCGTTTCAGGATGTGGGCTACAAAGGCCAAAGTGTTATTGTTGAGCTTTCAAATCCTAAGCAGGATTCTGGTACCGATCGTTATGAAAAACGGCACAACAGTTACGAGAAAAAAAGAAGTACAAAATCGTCGCACCGGAAAAGAGATAATAAGTCGGACAAAGGACGCCGAAGCCGGAAGCGTTATTAACGAGGGCTGAAAAAGCCAAACTTCAAGACACAAAAAAAGCCACGTTTTAGCGTGGCTTTTTTTTATGTCTTATCTTAACTGTTAAAAGAATTTTATTCTGTTATCGGTAATATCAGTGGCTTTTTCAACCGCCCTGTAAGGAATATCGTTTTTAACAGAGTTGGCAATATCTTTTTCAAGTTTTTGAACCTCTTTTTGATAGGCTTTTTCAGCATTGGAAGCAGTAAGGCTGTTTAATTTAATAACATAAACGCCAACACGGTCAACAATGGGTTTTGAAGTAGCTCCCTTGTTTAGTCCAAAGCTGGTGCCAATGGCTTTTTGCTCTCTTCCGTAGCTGCCAAAATTACGTGCTGTAAATACCAGTGCGTTATCCTGTTCGATGGGAAGGTTCATATTTTTTGAAATCTGGTTAAGATCGTTTCCGTAACTTTTCATCTTTTCGGCAACGTACTCACCTTTCTTTTGATTAAGAACGGCACGGGTTAGCATTGATTTTATTTCATTTAATGCCGGAATACCCTTGTCGCGTTTTTCGGTAACAATAGCTACCATATAAGCGCCTTCCAAATCAAACACATCCGACACAACACCAATTTCGGTATTATCGTTAAAGGCCCATTTAACAATTGGCCTTACGTTATCATACCCTCTGATGTTGCTGGTCATTTCGTTAATTTTTGGCTGCGACAGTTTATTAAGGTGCATCTCTTTTACAGCTTTGTTAAACTGTTCGAGGGTTTTGTTTTCGGAAGCCAGTTTTGAGGCATCGGCAAAAACATTTTGGTAAGTTTCGTTGCTTGGAACAACCTCCATGGTAAGCAGGGCAACTTTTAGTTTTTTAACCTTATCTTTTTTACCGGTTACCTTGATAATATGAAAGCCGAAAGGGGTTTCAGCCAGGGTAACTTTACCAACTTTGGTATCAACACAAGCCTGATTAAACGCCGGAACCATAGCACCGTCGGCAAACCAGCCCAAATCGCCATTATTTGTTTTGGCAGATGGATCATCGGAATATTTGGTGGCAAGGGTTTCGATTTTAGCAGGTTTCTTTTTAATAACATTGAGCAGGCTGTCGGCAAGCTTTTGCGCTTCTTCTTTGGTACGCGATATGGCAGGATTGGCTCTGTAAGCTCCTTTGTATGAAATTAAAATATGGGATGCTTTCATGGAGTCGGGCCGCATGGCAACATCCATCAAGCGTGCCAAATGATAAGCATTGTCGGTAAACCAAAAATCGGATACGTATCCGGGTTCTTTGGTAAACATAACAGAGTCTATTTCAACCGGAAGCTTTCCTTTTCCCACCCAACTGCTGTCGTAAGGGGTATCGGAATTAACTTTCATAAAACGGTTTACATCGTCGGTTTCTGCAAACTCCTTTTTAATGGCAATAATCTCTTTTTTTGCTTTATCAATGTCTTTTGCAGATGGAGTTACTTTAAAAATAACGAAATCCAAATCGCGCGTAGCTTCTTGTTTAAACTTTTCCTTGTTGGCATCGTAGTAAGCCAGATAGTCGTCGTTGGTAACTGTTACCACACTATCGGGGATATTAACAATTTTTTTGGCTACAAAACTTACGCTTGCTCTGTCGTTGTCTTCCTTGTAAGCCTCAATGGCCAATGCTTTGGGCACATAATAACCTTTTGAAATGAGGGCATTAAACTTGGTTTGCATTCTGTCCTCTTTCAAATATTTTTCAAATTCGAGCCATTGTTGTTTGGCCTCAGGCGGGTAATTGTCAAGATTTTTTAAATACTCAACAACTCTGCTACGGTCGAACTTACCTGTATTGGGGTCGGTAAACGATTGAACAATCAGCGGGTGAGGGTTGGGTCCCTGAACCATGTCGTAAAGTTCATCGGCGGTAACATCAATACCCAGCTCGTTAAACTCTTCGCCCATGATGATGTTTTTTACCATCTGATTCCATGTTTGATTTCTTACCGATGCTTGTTCTGCGCCTGACAGGCTGGTTACTTTTCTTTGTCGTTTGGTGTTGTCCAGATTGGTTTCAAACTTTTTGTTAAAGTCCATGATGGTTATTTCCTGTCCATCAATAACACCCACGTTTACATCACGCCTGTTTCTTTGTTTTGCAAAGTCACCTAAAATAAAAGCTGCCAATGCGGCACCAATTACAATTACAAGCATGGTTGAGTGCTTTCTAATACTTCCTATAGCTGCCATCTTCTTTAAATTGATTTTTTAATTCGAGGTGCAAAAATACAATAGAATATGAAAAATGAAAATAAAATTAACAAATAAGAATTTATTATCAGTAAGTTAATCTGAAAACCGCTGTTTTAGGGTAAACACCGGAAGTGATTTGATTAAAAAATGAGCAATAAGCAATGTTCAATGAGCAATGAACAGGTAAAGAACCACGAAACAACAAACTTTAACAACACTCCCTTACCTCAAACCTCAAAATATAATAGCCGGTCATTGTTTAACTGCGATGGTTTCAATTTCTATCATCACGCTCAGCGGAAGTTCTTTTACGGCAAAGGCAGCACGAGCGGGTGGGTTTTCGGGGTAATAGTTGGCATACACTTCGTTCATGGCTCCAAAGTTGGCCATATCGCTCAGCAGGCAGGTTGACTTAATAACATCGTCAAAGGTATAGCCGGCCTTGGTTAATATGGCTTTGATGTTTTGCATTACCTGCTCCGTTTGTTTCGTAATGCCACCCTCAACAATTTTTCCGGTTTCAGGATTAATGGGTACCTGCCCCGAAATAAATAGCATTCCGTTTGCTTCGACAGCCTGGCTGTAAGGGCCAATGGCTTTGGGTGCTTTTGAAGTGTTAATTATTTTTTTCATGTGTTTATATTTTATTGATGTCATATATCTTTTATCAATACCTTATATATTTTATATCGTTGCCAAATTTCCACAACAAAATTATAGGTTTCTTTTCCTCGCACATACCCGTTTCTGACGACAGGGTCGTTATAGTATTTTTTTTCAGAAAGGTGCAAAATAAAATAATCGGTGTTATCGGTCCAACGGTTGGGGTTTTTGCCATATTTTGCTGCAAGGCGTCTTGCATCAAACACATGTCCCATGCCGGTGTTATAGGCTGCCAAAACAAATTTAATTCTTTCAACCGAATCGGTTATTTCGGGTGGCAACTGTTTAAAAAGCGCCTTCAGATATTTGGTGCCGGCCATAATTTGCTCTTCGGGTGATGAGGTAGAATCAATGCCATATTTTTCCATAACATCGGGCATAAGCTGCATTAATCCCCGGGCACCCACCCACGACACCACACCGGGCTTAAACTCCGACTCCTGATAAATCAGCGATGCCAGCAAACGCCAGTCCCAGCCAATTTGCTGCGATGCTTTTTTAATGATGTCGTCATAGGGCGACAAATGTCCTTTACCATACGAGTTGTACAGGCTTTTGTTTACTCGTTTTCGTGAAGAGAGGTTTTTAAAATATTTATTGTATAGCAATCGCGAGTCCAGTGTTTTATAAAACTTATCAAGCCAAAAATTAATGGTGTCGGCCAACCTTTTTTGATCAATCCGGACAGCCCAGGCAATTTTTTGTGGAAAGCTGATAAAGGTTTTGGTGTCGATGTTGTTATAAAAGGCTGCATCAACAAGCGCCACATGCTCATCGGCAACGGTGTAGTCAATTTCTCCATTGGCCACGGCAGCAATAAGCTGTTCGGTTTCGCGTTCGTCTTCAACAATGTAAATGGTGTCGGCAATTTCGTTCATAAGCGCTTTAAGACGGTTGACAAACACCGTACCTCTGTGAACATAAACGGTTTTTTTTGCCAGATTCAACGGATTTCGTAACAGGTGCGATTCTATTTCATCGCGGGTACGCATTTTTTGATACCCTTCGGGTTTGCGTTGCACCAGTACCTGACGGGTAAACATAATGGGCTTGGTAAATCGTAACTTCGATTTTCGTTCGGTGGTTTCGGTTAACCCCATGGCCATCAAGTCAACCTTTCCCGAATCAAGATATTGAAAACTTTTTACAAGATCTTTTTCAATGCGCATCTCCAAATCAACATTTAAAAATTTGGCAAACCGCGACACTAAATTATATTGATACCCCATGGGTTGCCCCCGGTAAATAAAATAATCGGTTGAGCTGTAATTTGTTATAGCAATTAATTTGCCTTGCGAAAGGATGGTGTCTAGCAGGTCAACTTTTGCAGAAGCATTATCAGTCGCACTATTGTTCTCAACCGAATTATGCCTTGCCGGTGTGTCAAGACACCCGTTTAACAGCATAACTAGTAGTAAAAAAAACAAATAGACTCGTCCTTGCATATATGTTACGTTCCTTATCACAAGCCAAAATACAAAAAAATCAAACAGAACAACACGGCAGCCTTTTTTAAGTTTTAAACCATTCTGAGCTTAAACTTTTTCTTTTTCCGGTAGTTAAAAAAATTACTTTTGTATTCTTATTAAAAAATGAGCGAACACTCAAAAAAAGTATTTATATGATAACCGAAGCATTAACCAATCCGCAAAGTATAGTCGTTGTGGGCGGGTCAAACGATACCCATAAACCTGGCGGAACCGTTTTAAAAAATCTTATTGAAGGAGGTTTTAAAGGAGCCTTGTATGTTTTAAACCCTAAAGAAGATGAGGTGCAGGGCGTTAAAAGCTATCGCAATTTGGAGCTGTTGCCGCAGGTTGATTTGGCCATTATTGCCATTGCTGCAAAATATACACCTGATACCGTTGAGTTTTTGGCGCAAAATAAAAATACCAGAGCATTTATTGTTTTATCGGCCGGTTTTAGTGAAGAGAGCCATGAAGGCAAGCTGCTTGAAGATAAAATGGTGGCTTCGGTTAACAAGGTAAACGGTTCGCTCATCGGACCCAATTGCGTGGGCGTGTTAACCCCGCGACACCATAGTATTTTTACCAAGCCTATTCCGAAACTTGACCCACAGGGCTGCGACTTTGTATCCGGCTCGGGAGCAACAGCATGCTTTATTATGGAAGCCGGTATTTCAAAGGGACTGACCTTTGCCAATGTTTATTCGGTGGGTAATTCGGCACAAATGGGTGTGGAAGAAATTATTCAGCACATGGACGAAAACTTCGACCCTGAAAAAGACCCGAAAGTAAAACTGCTCTATCTTGAAAAAATTGATAAACCCGATTTGTTGTTAAAACATGCATCGTCTCTTATAAAAAAAGGATGCCGTATTGCAGCTGTTAAAGCCGGAGCATCCGATGCCGGCAGCAGGGCTGCATCATCGCACACCGGTGCACTTGCCAGTTCCGATGTAGCTGTAGAGGCACTGTTTAAAAAAGCAGGTATAGTTAGATGCTACGGGCGCGAAGACCTTATTAGCGTTGCTTCGGTTTTTATGTATCCCGAACTAAAAGGTAAAAACATTGCCGTTATTACTCATGCCGGCGGACCTGCCGTAATGCTTACCGATGCCCTGGAACAGGGAGGATTATCTGTTCCTGCCATTACAGGTGCTGCCGCCGATGCGTTAAAAGAGGAGTTGTTTCCCGGCTCTTCGGTTGCCAATCCCATCGACTTTTTAGCAACAGGCACTGCAGAGCAATTGGGCACCATCATCGATTATGTAAACAATAAGTTTGACCATATCGATGCCATGGTTGTTATTTTCGGTACTCCCGGATTGTTTGAGGTTTACGATGTGTATAACCTGCTGGATGAAAAAATGAAAACTTCGCCAAAACCGATTTTTCCGGTACTCCCATCGGTTTTTACAGCTAAAAACGAAGTGGATGATTTTGTTTCCAAAGGCAGGGTGTTTTTCCCCGATGAAGTGATGCTTGGCAATGCTTTGTGCCGAATCTATAACACCCCCAAACCCGCTTCGGATGATTTTGAATTGCCTGATGTTGATAAACCGGCCATTCGTAAAATAATTGACGAGAGCGAGGAAGGTTATCTATCACCTCAAAAAGTAACGGCTTTGTTGGATGCATCGGGCATTAGCAGGGCGTTGGAGCTGGTTGCTCAAACAACCGATGAGGCCATGGCTGCTGCCGATGAAGTTGGATTTCCACTGGTGATGAAGGTGGTGGGGCCTGTACACAAGTCGGATGTAGGTGGTGTGGTGCTTAATGTAAATTTCATTGAGCAGGTTGTTGCCGAAACTGAAAGAATGATGCAAATTAAAGATGCTGTTGGCGTACTTTTTCAACCCATGCTTTCGGGTACCGAGCTTTTTGCCGGCGTTAAAAAGGAGGCCTCCTTTGGCCACATGGTTTTATTTGGTTTGGGAGGTATTTTTATTGAGGTGTTAAAAGATGTACGTACAGTGCTGGCGCCAACATCAAAAGAAGAGATAAGCCGCGAGCTAAAGCAACTTACGAGTTATAAAATTATTGAAGGAGTAAGAGGCCAAGCGGGCGTTAATGAGCAGATGTTTGTTGGTATTATCAGCCGGCTGGCGGCATTGGTAACGGTTGCTCCCGAAATCTCCGAAATGGATTTGAATCCGCTGCTCGGTACACCGACAAACGTGGTGGCTGTTGATGCAAGAATAAGGGTTGAAAAAGCAGTCCATTTATAACCACTGTTTTTAAGTGATATTATTTAACA
>JALVAQ010000235.1 GCA_027011095.1 Bacteroidales bacterium | reverse complement strand
AGGATATCCAACTATCGTTAATAATGTTGAAACACTGGCATCGGTGGTAAAAATAATTAAAAACGGTGCCGCCTGGTTCGATAATATGGGCACTTCCGATTCGGCCGGGACAAAAATCCTTAGCATTTCGGGCGATTGTCTCCATCCGGGGATTTACGAAGTGGAATGGGGTACCACCGTAAGAGAAGTACTTGACATGGCCGGAGCTTACGATGTTCAGGCAATTCAGGTGGGCGGCCCTTCGGGAGTAATCCTTTCCGAAAAAAGTTTCGACAGAACCTTAAGTTATTCCGACCTCGCCACCGGAGGCTCCATGATTATTTTTAACCACTCACGTGATATTTTGCGCGAGGTAGTTTTAAACTTTATGGACTTTTTTATCGAAGAATCGTGTGGCTCTTGTTCTACCTGCCGCATCATGCCAGTGGTGTTAAAAAACAAACTGCAAAAAATATTAAACGGACATGGCGTAAAACAAGATTTGGAAGATCTTGCTTCGTGGGGAAAACTTTTAAAAATCAGTCGTTGCGGACTGGGACAAACGGCAGGCAATCCTGTGTTAACCAGTCTTGCCAACTTCAGAAAGCTTTATGATACATTGATACAACAAGATAAGGAGTTCGACACAGGTTTTGATTTGGAGAAAGCTGTGGTTGAGTCGTGCAATTTTGTTAATCGCAAACCGGTTTTTGAAACAAAAAATTTGAATTAAAATGGCTGATACAATTAAAATAAAAATCGACGGCAAAGAAATTATGACCTCCAAAGGAAAAACCATTCTGGAGGCAGCAACCGACAACAATGTTTATATTCCCACACTTTGCCATTTCCCCGGGGTACCTCCCAAAGGCTCATGTCGAATCTGCACCGTAAAAGTCAACAACAGGTTTATGACCTCGTGCTCCACACCGGCAGCTGATGGCATGACCATTAACAACAATCACGATGAGATTCTGGATTACCGAAAAAGCATTGTAGAACTACTTTTCGTGAGCGGCAATCACTTTTGCCCTGCCTGCGAAAAAAGCGGCAACTGCGAACTTCAGGCACTGGCATACCGCCTGGGTATGTTGGTACCACGGTTTCCGTTTTTATTCCCTAAAAAAAAGGTGGACGCCTCCAGCCCAAAAATTATTAAGGAGCAAAACAGATGCGTTTATTGCAAACGCTGTATAAAAACCATTAAGGACAAAGAGGGCAGGCACTATTTTGCCTTTAACAACCGCGGCAACAAGCTGGAAGTGGTTTTAGACAAACAAATGGGAAACACCATCTCTGACAAGCTGGCCCAACAAGCCATGGATAACTGTCCGGTAGGCTCTATTATCTATAAAGGAAGAGGATTTTCGCAGCCCATCGGGACAAGAAAATATGACAAGGAACCCATTGGCAGCAACATTGAAGATTAATTGAAAAACAGAAAATCATGGAAAAAAAAGTAATAGCTACCACTTCACTGGCAGGATGTTTCGGTTGCCACATGTCGTTTTTAGACATCGACGAAAGACTGCTTGATTTAATAGAACTGGTAGAATTTAACAAATCGCCCATTGACGACATTAAAAAGTTTACCAAACCTGTTGACATTGGCATTATCGAAGGCGGTTGCGCCAACAGCGAAAATGTGGAAGTATTAAAATATTTTAGGGAGAACTGTAAAATTCTTGTTTCGTTGGGCGAATGTGCCATCATGGGCGGGCTTCCGGCCATGCGCAACGGAATTCCCATTGACGAATGTATTGAAGAAGCCTATCTGAACGGCCCAACGGTACAGCTAAACAAGGAAAAGATTTTACCCAACGACGAAGAGATACCCATGCTGTTAGACCGCGTAGTACCTTGCCATGAGGTGGTAAAAGTAGATTATTTTTTACCGGGTTGTGCACCACGTGCCGACCTTATTTGGGACGCCCTTGTGGCCATTATTACAGGCAAAGAGATGGATTTGCCTTACGAAGTTGTGAAATTCGATTAAAAAACTGAAAAGCAAAATATTATGTCAAAAAAAATAACCATAGAACCGGTAACGAGGGTTGAAGGCCACGGAAAAGTTACCATCAAGCTGGATGATTTCGGACGGGTAACCCAATCGCGGTTACATATTGTTGAATTTAGAGGCTTTGAACGATTTGTGCAGGGCAGACCTTACTGGGAAGCACCTGTATTGGTGCAACGCCTCTGCGGAATTTGTCCGGTGAGCCACCATCTTGCAGCCGCCAAAGCCCTTGATGTTGTTGTGGGTGCAGGAACCGGAGAAGGATTAACCGTTACCGGCGAAAAAATACGTCGTTTAATGCACTACGGCCAGTTTTTTCAGTCGCACGTACTCCATTTTTTCCACCTAAGCTCACCCGATTTTCTGTTTGGTATTGATGCCGCTCCCGAGTTACGAAACATTATTGCGGTGGCACAAGAAAATAGAGAACTTGCCTATCAGGGAATTATGATGCGAAAATATGGCCAGGAAGTAATTGCAGCCACCGCCGGAAAAAAGGTTCACGGAACCGGAGCCATCCCCGGAGGGGTAAATAAAAACCTGAGCATTGACGAACGCAACACCCTTTTAAAAGGTACCGACCCAATGAATGCTGATAAAATGGTAGAATGGTCCATAGGGGCGCTCGATTTTTTTAAGCACTACCACAAAAACAACAAAGATATGGTTGACAACTACGCCAGTTTTCCATCGAACCACCTCAGTTTGGTTCGTAAGGACGGCGCACTCGACATCTATCATGGTGTGCTACGCGCAGTTGACAATGAAGGACGGCGTATCTTAAACGATGTTAACTATCAGGATTACAACCACTACATCGAAGAAGAAGTTAAGAACTGGACTTATATGAAATTTCCTTATTTAAAAGAGTATGGACGCGAAAAAGGGTGGTATCGCGTAGGGCCGCTTGCCAGGTTAAATGTGTGCGACTTTATCCCCACGCCGCTTGCTCAAAAGGAGTTTGAAGAGTTTAAAGCTTACACCAAAGGAAAACCCAACGGCATGAGCCTGCACTATCACTGGGCACGCCTTATTGAAGTATTGCATGCTGCCGAAGTGATGAGAGACCTCCTAAACGACCCCGATTTACAAGGTGACGATTTGGTTGTTAAAGGCAACCGGCAGCCGGAAGGCGTTGGCGTTATCGAAGCACCGCGCGGCACTCTGTTTCACCACTATAAAGTGGATGACAACGACCTAATTACCATGGCCAACCTCATTGTTTCAACCACCAACAACAACGAACCCATGAACAGGGCGGTAAATGCCACAGCCAAAGCATTTATGAATGGCAAGCAGGAAATTACCGAGCCTATGATGAATGCTGTTGAAGTGGCTATCAGAGCCTACGACCCTTGTTTGAGTTGTGCCACACACGCCCTGGGACAAATGCCATTGGAGATAACCCTGATGAATGCAAAAGATGAAATAATGGATAAAAAAATTAAAGGATAATTGAGTCTGGTCTAAAAAGGTTCTTTGTTGCCAATTCCGATAGCTATCGGAACTGCGTTGTCAGAAATTATTGACTCCTTATTAACAACAGGTTAACTCCGGGTCAAAAATTTCTTCCGCCTTGATTTTGACAAAAATCTACCTTTTTAGACTGCGCTCATAATTTAAAAACATACAGCTATGAACAGAGAAAAAAAAGTGCTTATATATGGTTATGGAAATCCCGGCCGGCGCGACGATGGCATGGGAATAAAAATTACCGAAATGATTGAAGAGTGGAAAAACGAACACAATCTGACCCAAATAGATGTTGACAGCAATTATCAGCTCAATGTGGAAGATGCTGAAAAGATATCGCAATACGATATGGTTATTTTTGTAGACGCTTCACAAGAAGACGATTTAACCAATTTCAGACTTGTTGAAGTAATTCCAAACGAGGAAAAGGTGGAATTTACCATGCATGCCGTATCACCTGCCTACATTGTGCACCTGTGCCAAAAACTTTTTAACAAAAAACCCGAAACCAAACTTTTAAGCATCAAAGGATACCGATGGGAGTTTCAGGAGGGCATTTCGGACAGTGCGCTTTTAAACATGGAACGTGCCTTTATCTTTCTACAATGCCAGTTGATGAACGTACTGGATATCAAATTTTCAGGAATTAAATGTAATTAATCATGGATTTAACAACAAAATATTTAGGGCTACAATTAAAAAACCCGATTGTAGTAAGCAGCTCGAGGATGACCGGCGACCCCGAGTCGATAAAAAAATGCATTGATGCCGGTGCCGGTGCCATTGTTTTAAAATCGTTATTTGAAGAACAGTTACGCATAAAAACACAATCGAAACTGGACAACAGCCGCGCTTCGGAGATGTACTTCTGGTTTCCGGAAGCAAAAAGCCTTGTTATGGAGCAGGGCATCAAAGCAAACATGGAGCAGTATCTTAACTTTGTAAAAAAGGTCAAAGCCATGAGCAGCGTTCCCATTATTGCCAGCATCAATTGTCAAACTCCCGACGAATGGCCGCTGTTTGCAAGTGCTATTCAGGAAGCAGGTGCCGACGCGCTGGAACTTAACATAGCCATTTTTCCGTTTAACAATTCTATGGCGAGCTGCGAACTGGAAGAGGTTTATATTCAAATTCTTAATCAGGTTAAAAAGCATGTTTCCATTCCGGTATCCATTAAACTGGGGCACTATTTCACTAACTTGTGTGCGCTGGCTCACCGGCTGGTGGAAAATAAAGCTGACGGACTGGTTTTATTTAACCGCTATTTCAGGCCTGACATCGATATTGATTCGATGAAGGTGGTGGAAGACAACTATTTTTCATCGCCTGAGGAGCTACCCGAGTCGTTGCGGTGGATTGCTTTAATGACCGAAAATAACCTGGGTTGTAACCTGGCCGCCTCATCAGGCATCCACTCCTATGTGGGCGTTGTAAAACAGCTGCTTGCAGGCGCTGACGTTGCTCAGATATGCAGCACGCTCTACCTCAATGGAATTGACTATTTAACCGAAATTTTACAAGGGCTTGAAAGCTGGATGATGAGTCATAATTTTGAGTCGATTAACGACTTTAGAGGCAAGTCGTTAAATAAGCAAACCATGGATGCATCGTTTGAACGGATTCACTTTATGAACCGTAATTTTGATTAAAAGTAATAAATCTTGATAGCTCCAACAGTAATATTCGCTTCGATGTAGAGAGGAATCCGTTTTTTATCGTTTGACACCCAAACTTTTATGGCATCATCGGCACTAAAAAGTTTGTTATCGGTTACAATGGCCGTAAATTTTATGGCACTAACGCGCTGTCTATTTTCCATAAGTAAAGTATCCAATCCTGCATAAACAATCTTTTGCCGGTGTACAATTCCGTCCATTATGATTGAAAGGGAGATGGTATCGCCAATAGTAAAGGCATCGAAATTATAAAACCGAAGTTTATTGGTGGCAGCCATGGCATCATACATTGGATAATTAAGATGTACTGTATCCTGCTCCAAAGGCTTTCGGGTTTCTTCAGTACGTATATAAGCCACTGATTTATCGTAGTCAAATCGGTAGTTGTTGTTAATCTTGTAACCACCTTCGAGAGTGTTTTTAGTTGCTAAAGCCGGTAGATAATTACCGGGATAGCACCACGAAGTATAATGGTCGTCAACTTTAAAAAGCCAATCCCATCGCGGCAATGTTTTTCCAACCCCATCCAAACGCACAACGGGAATTCCTTCAAGCGTATCGGGTTGCGATGATAGCGTAAGTGTTCCGCCATTAATCCAGATAAATCCCCAGTTGTAATACACTTTGTAGGAAAGTCTCTCGGTTTGTCCAAAAAGATTTGTCCAAAAACCGGCCAACAGCAAAAGTATGACGAAGCTTTTTTTCATTTCAGATTACTCAGGCCCAAAAGATTCCAGCCCTCGTTTATTGAGATAAACCACAATGGAACCGACGATAATTTTTGCCTTTGCTTTGGCAAGTCTTCTGTATTGGTCATCGGTAATCCATACCAAAATGGCACTATCGCCTCTGAAAAAGGTACTATTGGACACAACCGCTCCCAGTTTTATCATTGGAACACGGTTGTTATTCAACGAATTTAACGTGTCGCGCCCAAGGTACACAATGGGTTGCTCAAAAATCTTTCCATCCAGAATAGTGGTAAATTTAAGGGTATCACCCAGGTTAAACCGGTCAAAATCCCATGAACGTAAATAGTACAAGGCCGACAAAGCGTCGGTAATAAATCCTGATACCTTTTCGGTTTTATTTACCGGGGTACTGTCGGTGGTTTCCATATAAATACCAATTTCGCCGGTGGTTGGGTTAAAGTTATAAATGTTGTGTACCCACACACCCTGTTCGGTATTTTCTTTTTCAAACCGAATGGGGTACAATGTTTTATAATTAACAACTGATGTATATGAATCTTCCAAACTAAAAATCCAGTCGTACTTTTTCATAGAATAACCTTTGGCAATAAACCGGTATGCCTTTTTTGAATCGGCATAAATGGTGTCGGTAGAAAAGTTAGCCAACCCTGCTTTAATCCAAATCCGGCTTAACTTATAAAAAACATCGTAATGAAGTTTTTCGTTCACCGGCAACTGAAAAGAGGTATCCACTGCAACCTGACTGATACCGGAAAGAGCAAGCAGGTTGAACAAAATAACAAGCAAAAGATTTTTCATAAAGAAATTTTTGCAAAAGTAGCATAAATCAGGTGTGAAACTTAAGCTGTTGAAGTGAAAATACAAGCCCATATTGAGCTAAAAGGGCTAATTCCTATTTTTTAACCTCTTGCATCGTACGAATTTGCTTTAGGACAAGTTTTTTGGGGCTAACAGGCACCATTGCAAGCATAACACGCTGCATAAAAGGCAGTCCGGTAACCACATCCAATTTTCCTTTAAGCATACCTTTATATCCGTCTTCAGCTACCTGATGTGCACCGGCCACTTTGTTGAACATTTCGGTTTTATCCATTCCCGAAACACGTCCAAACTCCGTATCGGTGGCACCGGGCATAAGGGCTGTTACTGTAACTTTTGTATCGTACAACTCTTCGGCAAGTGCATTGCTAAATGAAGTAACATACGCCTTTGAAGCAAAATAAACCGCCTGCAACGGCCCCGGCATTAAAGAGGCTGTTGAGGAAACATTAAGAATTCTACCCCTGTTACGCTTTACAAACCCGGGAAGAAAAAACCTTGTAAGTGCTGTTAATGCAACAATGTTAAGATTAATTATGGCCAAATCCTTTTCCCATGGCCGCTCGTAAAATTTTCCCAATCCGCCAAAGCCTGCATTGTTGATTAAAAAATCAATCGTAATACCTAACTTCTCAACCTTTTCAAAAATTTGTTTCGGAGCTTCAGGAAGGGTTAAATCTGTGGCCATCACCACTACGCTAACTCTAAATTTAGCTTCTATTTCATTTTTTAAAGTTACCAGCTTATCATGACTGCGGGCAATTATTATTAAATCACCACCCGTTTGGGCGTGAATAACAGCAAGCTCCTTACCAATTCCGGTTGATGCACCGGTTATTAATGCTACCTTTTTCATTTTCAATTTTTTAGATTTCTTTTTACAAGAATATATTTTCCTCCGTGTTTATTTGTCGGAACAGGCACGGGTTCCTTACAAAATAATTTGCATGTTTAATAATGTAAAAAAAAGGTGGCGGGAGATGATATTCTACCATGAAACTTTAAAAATATCCCTTCAACCAGTTTAGCATGTCGGCAATTACCTCGTCTTTAATTGGTTCGTTTATTATTTCGTGACGGGCACCCTTATATAATTTAACAGTTACATCTTTTACTCCTGCCAATTGGTATTTTTCCGCAATCAAATTAATGTCTTTTCCCTTGTTTGACAACGGGTCATCAACACCAGAAGCAAGATATATACCCAAGTTATCGGGTGTACTGCTAAATACAGTATCTTTTCTGACTTCAAGAATGGCTTTCGACATTTGTATCCCGAATTCAATGGTGATGGTGTTCCCGTTTAAGGGATCGGCCACATATTTTTCCACCTCTTTTTCATCGCTGTTAATAAAATCGAGGGTTCCCTTTCGGTTTTTAACTTTTTTGTTCAGCTGCCCCCATAAAAAATCATCAAATTTTTGGTTTGGCTTATTTTTATCGGCAAAAAGTGACCATAGCTTTGTCAGCATCAGCCCTCCTTTTAGCTCGAGGGTATTTCCCCATGTTGTTCCCGATATAACAGCAGCTTTAAACTCATCGCCACGTATTGAAATAAATTTTCTGGTTAAAAAAGAGCCCAGGCTATGCCCGAAAATGGCCTTTGGTAAACCGGGATATCTCTTTTCAATATCATCGAGAATCTCACTCAGATCATCCACCACCCTTAAAAAGCCATCTTTATCTCCAAAGTGCGAAAAGATGCCACTCTCTTTGGCCGTTAAACCATGCCCCCGGTGATCAGGTGCAAAAACGGCAAAGCCATGTTTGTTAAGCTCGCGTGCAAAATAGTCGTAACGTTGGGCATGCTCCACGGCGCCATGCACCATTAGCATTAACTTGTCGGGGTGAGCAGGTATCCATTGGTGCAGATGAATGTTTGCACCATCACTGATTTTAACAACTGATGTACTGTAATTCATATTGAAAACTTTTAACAGCTAAAGATAAGAAGAATAACTTAACATAAATCAGTTAACGTTTTAATTTACCAAAAAACTTGGTGATCTCAAATAACGTTGTATCTTTGCCGCACATTAAAAAACACCTAAAGTTTTAAGTTAGTACAATTAGTTTTTACGAGTTTTTCTCTTCTTACCAAATTATATTTTACAATTACTTTATCAATAGCGTTTTTAAAT
>JALVAQ010000234.1 GCA_027011095.1 Bacteroidales bacterium | reverse complement strand
GTATTCTTAATTCTACAGGTTCTTTATTAAATCCATAAGCACTACTTTCATAGGTTTTATCCTTTGTTTTAATAATAACTCCACAAGTTTGGTCGTCAGTCCAATTTGCAGAATACATTTTTTCTAAACTATCAAGTTTTATATTATTTATTTTAGATGTTAATATATCCATTTTCATTTTTGGTATTACACCAGAATATAAGCCTTCTTTTTCGGTATACATTATTCCATTAAACAGAAGGTTTCCATTATTATCAATTTCTAAATACATTGAAGGACAAGTCCCATAACAACCTGAACTGTAAAAGCCAATTCGTTCAATTTTCCAATCACGATATTTTTTGATTTTTGAAAGTTTAATTTTGTTAAAATTCTGTTCTTTTTGATATCTAAATAGTTCTTTCGTTTCGGTTGATATTGGTTTAAGAAACAATATTTCGGATGTAATGCTATCAATTAAAAATTTATAGACAATTTTTCCGCCACTTATACTATTTCGTCTTTTGCGAATTCTTTCTTTTATATTTAATGTATCTCCAATAACCCAATATTTTGAAAATTCACCCCAAGGATACAAGTATGAGCAAGTACTATCTTGAAAAGTAAAAATATATGCTGTTTTTTCCCAGTCACCTTTAAAATATTCAGTTTTCCAATCTCCTATAATCTTTTCTGATATTGGGATATGCTTTTTTATTCGAGTTTGAGAACACCCAAATAATCCTATAAGAAATATTAGTATGTAAGTTGTTTTTTTCATTTTCCTAATTGCAGAGAACGTGCCCGGCTATGCTGCGTACCGCTTTTATTACTACTATCTTTTCAACTTACAAATGTAGTATATTAAGAAACACAATGTTCATATTTACAATTAATTGCGGTATGCAGTATAAGCCATTGTTGGCGGTATGTTGTTTTTCTTTTCATTGTATTTCAATCATTAATCTTAAAAATCTTTCTGAATTCTTTCTCCATTATTTTCTTTCTATAATTCAATATCAATATTGGTAAGAACATTAATAAAAGGAAAATGTTAATTATTAAGATAATTTCTGTTTCAATCCTTTGATGCTGTGTCAATATTATACCATTAATAAGAATCAATGCTAAAATCGGTATTATTCGAACCCACAAATATCCGAACCAAATAGGTTTTATTTTGTAGGATAATCTTGTTTCTGAATTGTTTTTGGATTTAAAAGTCCCTTGAATAACATATGGTAATGGAAATAAAGAAGCATTTTTAGTCAACTGAAAATTAGAATTGTCAAAGTCACCATAAAACTCTTTTCCTGATTGTCCGAAAACTGTAAATATGGCAAATGGTGTCCCTTTAATCTGCGGATTTCCAATTTTTGTATGATAATTCAGTCTATATTTAAAATCTGATATGCTCAATTCCGATGTCATTTTATTATATGTTCATTTTTTCTACACAATTACCGCCAACTTCTAAATATACTCTATTTTTCTTTCTGTTTAACCGTGGTGTATGGCTTTGACCCCACATCCTCTACAAAGTAAAGCATATTTCATAACTTTTAAACGAAAAATAGTGTGCGATGATTCCTGAATATTATTTTACCAACCCGTAAATAACTGTATATTTGTAGCAAAAAATATATAGTTATGAAATTAGGATACAGATTAGGAAGAAGTGCACTTTATTTAATTTTAGCGGGTATTGCTATCAGCCTTAAGGGCAATATTGACGGGCTTTCATTTTATTTTGGAGTTACAGCGCTTACCTCGGCGGGTTTAACCCTGATTTACCTGTTTATGCATTTTGATGAGAGCATACCCAAAGAGCTTATAGCCGAAATGGTTGTTGATGCTTTTGCCGGCCTCGTTATTTTTACCTATCCCAACAGCGATAACGAGTTTTACCTGATAATTTTTTCATTCTGGTTTGCCATCATGGGTACGCTTATGCTCACCTCCGGCCTAATGAGCAAGCATAATAAAGATTACTTATGGTTATATGCGTTGTTGGGAATATCTTATATCGTAGGCGGATTTAGTATTATGAATGTTACGCATGAATCAACCGGCCTGGTGAATTATTTTATGGGTTTTGTTTTGATAATTTATGCCGTTACAAATGGCTGGCTGTTGTTAAAGCGAAAACGGGAAATCTATTAGCAAGTGTATTCGGTTTCTGTTGATACAACAATAAAAGCTTCGGAGAGCGCTGTATTTAAGGCGCTTACAAATCAGAAGACACTGTCCCATTGGTTTGCTCCTCAGGTTATTGCCGTTCCGGTTGAAGGAACCGTTGCCGCCTTTGCCTTTGAATTTGATTTGAATTTTAAGATGGAACTTGTCCGGTTGCTTGAGGATAAGCTTGTGCATTGGAGATGTGTTGAAGGCTATAAAGAGTGGCTCGATTCGGAGGTGTTGTTTAAGTTGGAGCCTCTCCCCGAAAGCACCTTGCTGCACTTTGAACATGCTAACCTGATGAATGATGAAAAAAAAGAAAAAACGATTTCAAGTTGGACAGGCTACCTTAATAAATTAAAGCAGTTGTGCGAAGCCGATAGTAGTATTAAAGGATAACTTTTTGCATTGACATTAAATAAAAAAACTACTTTTGTGTTTCTTATTTAAAGCGGAGAATTATAGAGGCAGGCATGAATATAAAAAACATCATCAGGGGAGCACTTAACCTGCTTCATATTGATTTAACAAAAAATCTGGAATACGACAGGCTTACCAATGCCATAATGAAGAAGGTGCTCAAGGTTGACTCCAATTGTGTTGATGTTGGCTGTCACAAAGGTGAGATTTTGGCGGTTATGCTAAAAGAATCTCCCAATGGAAAACACTTTGGCTTTGAACCCATTCCCTATCTTTACGAAAACCTGAAAAAGCACTTTGCAAATAGGGCAACCATTCTGCCGTATGCTTTGGCCGAAAAAAACGGAACTTCCTCTTTCCAACTGGTAAAAAATGCGCCTGCATACAGTGGTATAAAAATGCGCAAGTATGATGTCGAATCGCCGGATATACAGGAGATAAGTGTTGAGATTAAAAGACTGGACGATGTAATACCCGATTCTGTTAAAATTGATTTAATTAAAATTGATGTAGAAGGAGCCGAGTTGGGGGTTTTAAAAGGAGCCGGTAATTTAATTAAAAGAGACAAGCCTTACATTATTTTTGAATTTGGACTCGGTGCCAGCGATTTCTATGGCACTGAACCTGCTGATATTTATAATTTGTTGACTGGGGCCGGACTTAAAATATCTACTCTTAAGTCGTTTATAAAAAATGGTAGTTCGCTTACTTTGAAAATTTTTGAACAAATGTATAAAAATAACAGCGAGTACTATTTTATTGCCCATGAAAGTTGTTGATTTTCAATCTTACGGTGCCGCCACCACGCAATATTTCACAATACGGAAGGTTTATCATGGAAATTAACCAATTTGCAGTTACCCAGTTGAGAGCCCCCACAAAATAATGGCATAATAGTTGCAAGTTGTGGTCAAAATATAGTACCATGAAAAAAATTGTTTTACTCTCCTTTTTATGGATGTTCGTTTTCCAATCTTGTAAAAAAAACACCCCGCTTCCCGACCCTGTGCCCATCAACCTTTCAGAAAAAGCAAAACAGATTGTTTCGTCCGACAACCGGTTTGGAATTGAGCTTTTTAAACAACTGGCCAACCCGGGCTATACTGACAACAACCTGATGCTGTCGCCTTTGAGTGTTTCACAGGCATTGTCGATGACATACAATGGGGCAAAAAATCAAACCAAGACGGCTTTTGACAATATACTGCATTTTAATAACCTCACTTTAGAGCAGGTCAATCAGTCGTCCAAAGAGCTGACATCCGCTTTGCTGTCGGTTGACCCGAAAGTGGCTTTAAGTATTGCCAACTCAATATGGTACAAAAAAGGGTTCACCGTTGAGAATGATTTCATCAGCCGGAATCAAACATGGTATGATGCCGAGGTTAAAGCATTGGATTTTGGTCAATCGCAAAGCGTAACTACCATAAACAATTGGGTTGACGGTAAAACCAATCACAAAATTGACAAAATAGTTGACCGGCTTAATCCCGACGACAGGATGCTACTCATCAACGCAATCTATTTTAAGGGAGAGTGGCGCAACCGGTTTAACAGCTCACAAACTGCTTCCAAGCCGTTTTATCTCGAAAACGGGCAACAGGTTAGTGTTCAAATGATGCAGGTATCGGGTGACTACAGTTACTATGAAAATGAGTTTATGGATATGTTGGAAATGCCTTATGGAACAGGCAACTTCAGTATGGTGGTGTTGTTGCCGAAGGAGGGGTATCAGGTTGTAAATATTATTGACTCTTTAAATGCCGACACGTGGGAAACCTGGCAGAGCGGATTGGTTTCTGTTCAGGATGTTCCGGTGTCATTTCCGAAATTTGAGTTTAGCTACAAAGAAAGTCTTAAAAAATCGCTTATGGATTTAGGTTTATCCGATGCATTTAGTGCGCAGGCTGATTTTACGGGAATTAACAAAGACGGTGGACTTTTGTTGAGTGAGGTAATGCACAAAACCTACATAAAAGTTGATGAAGAGGGTACAGAAGCAGCTGCAGTTACGGCAGTTACGGTTGGAACCACTTCGGTTGGTCCGGGGCAAGCTTTTGTTGCCGACCACCCTTTTGTTTTTATTATTAAGGAAAAATATACCGGCGCCATCCTGTTTATGGGTATTGTTGCCAATCCTAATTTAAGCTAAGCTTATAATTTCAAGCAATCATCTCACAGTTGCAAACTGTGAGATGAAATGCATTTTGTACACAGCTCACAGTTTGCAACTCCAAACTATAATCGACTCACAGTTTGCAACTGTGAGTCGGAGAAACTTTTACACATTAAACCTGATATGCAGAATATCGCCATCCTGAACCACATAGTTTTTTCCTTCTACGCGTAGTTTGCCGGCTTCTTTAACGGCATGTTCGGAGCCGTATTTAATAAGGTCTTCGTAGGCAATAACCTCTGCCCGAATAAACCCTCGTTCCAGGTCGCTGTGAATTACTCCGGCAGCTTGTGGTGCTGTCATCCCTTTTTTTATGGTCCAAGCTCTGTTTTCGGTTTTCCCGGCAGTAAAAAACGACTGAAGATTTAAAATATCGTAAGCGGCACGCACCAGTTTATTAACACCGGGTTCTTTAAGTCCGGCATCATTTAAAAACTCTTTTCTGTCATCTTCATCTTCCAATTCTGCAATTTCGGCTTCCAGCTCACCGGCAATTACCAACAGCCGGTCGGCATTGTCACCCAGGGCTTCCTTTACTTTTTTTACGTAGTCATTCCCTTCTACTGCCGATGCATCATCCACATTACAAACATAAATAACGGGTTTGGCAGTAAGCAACTGCATATCTTTTATAATTTCCGCATCCTCTTCCGAAACAGGTGCCGTACGCGCATTGCCCATATTTTCGAGATGCTCCTTATAAACATTCATTATCTCTATGGACTTTTTAGCTTCCTTATCGCCGGTTTTTACCAGCTTTTCCAAACGTTGAATTTTACGCATCACCAAATCAAGATCGCGTACCTGCAATTCAAAGTCAACAATTTCCATATCGCGTACCGGATCAACCGAGCCTTCAATGTGAGGCAGGTTGTCGTCGTCAAAGCAACGAAGCACGTGTATCAGCGCATCGGTTTGCTGAATATCGGCTAAGAATTTATTTCCGACTCCTTCGCCCTGCGAGGAACCTTTTGCCAACCCGGGCACATCAACAATTTCAACAGTTGCCGGCACAACCTTGTCGGCTTCAATGAGTTTATCAATTTCGTAAAGACGCGGGTCAATAACATCCACTACACCCTTGTTTGATTTTGTGGCACTAAAAGCATAATTTGAGCTTTCGGCCTTCGAGTTGGACATACAATTAAAAATGGTTGTTTTACCTATGTTGGTAAGTCCTATGATTCCACAGTTTAAAGCCATTAAATTAAGATTGAATAATGAATATAAAATTTTAGTTTGCAAAGGTATTACAAAATTGCAACATCATCTGTTTAACATAAAAAAAGCCCTGCATTTTGCAGGGCTTTTTTTTAATATTATGGAAAGGGTTTAGAAACGAACTTTCAATGAGAAGTTCATGTTACGTCCCCAGCTCCACCAGCCTTTTTTAAATACATACTCACCACGGTCAGCATTGTATTTGTCTTCGGCTTCAACCAATGTTACGTTATTGGTAACATTGTAAATGTTCCAGTTAAAATATGAATCTAAACCGGCCAGTTTAAATTTCCAGCCAACACGCATATCTAACATACCATAATTTGGTAATTGGAATGCCTGCGCTCTTACATCAGGGTTTTTACGTGTTTCAGGCTTGAATTGAGCATATAGCTGTGTGTAATACAGGTAGTTGAATCCTAAATCAATAGTTTTGGCAATTCTGAAAGTACCATTAACACCAAAGGAGTTCTGAGGTTGGTTTCCAACCTTAAGGTCTTTTGTATAAATAGTTCCTTCACCAATTGGATTATGAGTTTGATCGTCATAAAGTTTGGCTGTGGCATCATCAGTGTATTTCCAGTTACCAACATTTGCCATACCTCCTAAACGCAACCAACGGTTGGCAACCCAGGTTGCTTCCAACTCAATACCTGTGTGAAGCTCCTTCAAACTTGACATAAAAGCGGTTACATACTTACCACTATCAGATACAAATCCGGTTAGCACTGAAATGTCATTCCATACGGTATAATATGCATTGGCTCTGATTTTAAGCTTTTTACCATTGAAGGCATAACCAACTTCAGCAGCAGTAATTTTTTCGTTGGTAAGATCAGGATTCACATCGTTTCTGTAGTTCAAGAACATAAACCTAAAGAAAGGAACACGTGAATAATATCCGCCATTAACAAAAATGTTGCTTTTTTCGGTAATGTTAAAGTTGGCACCAACTTTAAAGTCGTAACCTAAATTTGAAAGCACATCACTTACTGCAGCATCGTTGTCAGGCAAGTATGTTCTATAGTCAATCCGTTTGGTCCATGTGTTGGACACGGTAGCAGCAGCAAAAGCATTAAAAATACCTTTGGTGTACTCTAACTGAGCAAATAAACCACCGTAAGTTACAATACCATCGTTCCAGTAAGCAATTTTATCACCAACTTTCGACATTCCGAATTTGCTGTCGTACCAGTAATCACCACCAACGAGGTCGCGTACTTCACGATAGTGTTCTCCTTTATAATAACGGCCATCGATACCGGCAGTTAAAACAAGTGCATCGGTAAAGTTATAATTCAAGGTAGAAAGAATACCCATCCATTTGTGGTTATTCATGGAATTACGAATGATATGAATCGAACGAGCCTCTGTTTCTGAAATTGAGCTGTCGATGTTAGCTGCATTAAGCGATGCCATTTCATCCCAGTCATAATATCCACTGGCTGTCTTAGGAGGTTCATATTTGTAAGGGTGCATTCCCAAAGGACCTGATCCACCGCCATTACCAAATGAATAATAAGCTGAAGTAGAGAGGAATGCTTTTTCATTGATTGTCCAGTACCAGTTCAAAGACATTTGAGGTTTATGGTAGAAATTAACACGTTCGTTAAGTAATTCACCACCACGCCATCCCCAGTTCTGGGTGTAACGAGGACCATATTTGTTAAATTTAGCCGAGTCAAGCATGTAGTACCCGTCTCTTTGACCATGCTGTTGTGGGGCACCAATGAGGGTATATACCAATTGATGATTTTTACCAATCTTTTGTGAAACAGAAAGAAAATAAGACCAAGCATCAACCCAGGTAGCATCAATATAACCTTTTCCAAAGGTACGTGAGCCTACAAAAGTAATGGCTGTTCCGGTTTTCAATTCACCGGTTGAAAGGGTTAACATTGATTTAAAACGACCATAATCGGTAGCGCCAATCTGGAATGAACCACCTTTGTTCATATCAGATGTTTTGGTGATAATGTTAATGGTTCCACCCACCGAGTTGATGGCCAATTTAGAAGCACCAAGACCACGCTGAATCTGAATGGTACGGGTAGCATCGCCCAAACCTGCCCAGTTTGACCAATAAACCCAACCGTTTTCCATGTCGTTAACAGGAATACCGTTAATCATAACAGCCACATTCTTTTGGTCGAAACCACGAACGTTAACACGGGCATCACCAAAACCACCACCGGTTTTAGTAGCATACACGTTAGGTGTGTTTTTCATTACTTCTGGAAATTCCTGACTACCCAGTTGATTCTGGATGGTTTGAGCATCTAAAGTTGAAACTGCAACAGGAGTTTTTCTGTCAACAGCAACCGATGCCATAACGTTAACTTCATCCAAACCAATGGCACTGGATTTTAACAGGATGTTACCTACATTATAGGTAGAGCCATCTTTAACTGTTATATCCATTTCCTTGCTTTCGTACCCAACATAGGTAATGTCGAGTTTAATATCTCCGGCAGGAGCAACCAGCAGGAAGCTTCCGTCGAGATTAGTTGTTACACCAAAAGTTGTTCCTTCAACAACTACGGTGGCACCAATGAGTGTTTCGTTCGTGTTGGCATCCATAACAACGCCCTGAACTACTCCTTGTGCAAACGAAGTAACGGCAATCAACATTACCATTACTGTAAAGAGTAAACTTCTTTTTTTCATAAGCTTAAAAATTTGATTATTTTGGTTTTCAAAAAATTAATTTGTTGCGCAAATGTATAAATTCTTTAACATTAATAAAACCATCCATATTAAATTAACATTAACATCTATTAACAGATTTTGCACAAAAGCTGTATCTAACAGTAAATATGGGTTTTATAAATAAATGTAGCTGTTAATAAAATGTTTATTTTTTTCAGATTCCACCTGCAACCCGGCCAAAACAGCTGTTACATGGACGCTGCTGGCAGGCATACC
>JALVAQ010000233.1 GCA_027011095.1 Bacteroidales bacterium | reverse complement strand
ATAATAGGTACTGCCTTTGAATATGCTCATGTAAGTAAATTACTTAATATACCATTTATAAGTGTTAGTGAAGATGATGCCACAGCTGCAGTAGCATGGGCAAAATATTCTTATCCTTTTGCAAAACATGTTTTATCACCTACAACATGTAATAATCTAAGGTGGAATAATAAAACGATAAGATATGAAGGATACCATGAACTTGCATATCTGCATCCAAATCATTTTACACCGGATATAAATGTAGTTAAAAAGTATTTTAACATAGAAAAGCCATATGTAATAATAAGATTTGCAAAATTAACTGCAAACCACGATTCCGGAATTCAGGGTATTAATACTGATATTGCTTCTAACATGATAAATCTACTAAAGCCTTATGTTGATATATACATTACTTCTGAGCGTGAGTTAGAGCAAGAATTTGAGCAATATAGAATTAAGATTAAACCTCTTGACATGCATCATATCTTGGCATTTGCTAAGTTTTATATAGGAGATAGTCAAACCATGGCTGCAGAAGCAGGAGTTCTTGGAACACCTTTTGTTCGATTTAATGACTTTGTTGGTAGAATCGGTTATTTACAAGAGCTTGAGGAGAAATATAAGCTGGGCTATGGAATAAAGACAAATAATGTTGATAAATTTTATCAGGTTATTGAAGAATTAATATCGTCAAAAGACTTAAAAAGTATCTACAGTAAAAGGCGTGATAAAATGCTAAGTGAAAAAATAGATATGGCTAAGTTTTTAACATGGTTAGTTGAAGAGTACCCTGAAAGTGTTAAAATAAACAAAACAAACCCTGATTTTCAGAATAAATTTAAATAAGATAATTTTATGAGTACAAAAAAGAATCCACTTCGAATTGGCATAATAGGGCTGGGTAGAATGGGATTAATGCACGCAGCAATTTTTAATTCACTTCCTAATAGTACTGTTGTTGCTGCTGTTGACCCTTCTATGTTTCCTGCTAAGCCTTTAGGTAGTTTAAATCCGTCAATTAAAATATATAAAAACATTAGTAAAATGTTTGATAAAGAAAATATTGATGGTGTAGTAATTGCAAGTCCTGTTGGATACCATGTTGAAAATGCCAATGAGTGTATCAAAAGAGGTGTCCCTTTTTTAATGGAGAAACCGTTGTCCTTATCTGCTAAGGATGCACTTCCTTTAGTTGATGGTCTTGAAAACACTGCTCTTCCCAATATGATTGGATACATGGCTCGCAATATTGATAGTTTTGCAAAAGGAAAGGAGATATTAGATTCGGGATGTCTGGGAAATATCCAAACGGTTAAGGGAACAGTTTATGTTTCACAATTATTCAAAAAAGGAAAAGGTTGGAGATATGACCCTAAAATAGCAGGAGGTGGAGTGTTGCTTTCCCAAGGCTCACACCTTATTGACTTATTAACTTGGTATTTTGGAAGTGTTGCCCGTGTAAATAGCGACATTCTTTCGGTATATTCACCTGGAATAGAAGATTTTGCTCACGTTATGCTAAATTTTGAATCTGGTTTAAAAGGCTGGATTGATGCGTCCTGGAGTGTTAGATTTAAACGTAAAATGGAACTGAATATTGATATTTTAGGAGATAACGGGTCGCTTATTATTACGGATGACACGCTTCAACTGTTTTTAGATAATGAAAATGGAGGATGGCCGGCAGGAAAAAGTTATTTTTCGGCAAATGATCTTTTTACAGGAGTTTATGTTGATATTGGCGGGGCAAAATTTACCTATCAGGCTCAAAAATTTTTAAATGCGATAGAAAATAATAAAACTGTTGAGCCGGATATTAAGCAAGGGGTTCATGTTCAGCAGGTTGTTGATGCCTCTTATGAATCAGCCTCAAAAATGGGTGAGCCTGTAGTAATTAATCTTTTAAATATTTAAAAATGCTAAAACTAGATAAAATAATACTTGGTCATAATCCTCTTTTTGGGGTTGACCACTTAAATCAAGCAAGAGGAAATGATAAGCAGCTAAAATTTGAAAACAAAAGTGCGTTGGCAGATGTTTTGAGGTTTGCTCACAGCAAAGGAATAAAAGCCATGATGATGTCAACTCACCCTCGAGCACAGGTTGTTTTAGATATTGTTGCTAATGACCCTGTATTAAAAGATGATTTTACTATTTATCCTTTGCTACCTTACATAGTAAAATATGTTAGGCAAGCCAATGAAAAAGGAATGATGAATCTTTTGTTGGATATACTTTCGAAAACAAGTATGAATCAAAAATTCAATATGATGTTTTCTGGCGTTAAAGGTGTTCTTGGGCAAAATGTTCATGAGTTGATTAAATTATTAATTGATATTGAAATGTTGCCGTTCAAGGGACACAAATTAGGTGCAATCTTTTTACACGATGCACTTACCGATTTAGCAGTCGGTCTGGGTACTGATAGCGTTTTAGACGCATTTAGAGATCATGTTGAATCAAAGTTTGATGTACCTGCCGGTTTAATTACAAAAAATGTTCCTTTATTAAGGGGTAAATTAGATGATAGAGGGTGGAGTAACTATCTGATAATGGCCTCTTTTAATAAAACTGGTTTCTTTGTGAATCCATCATTGGAAGAAACTACAAAAGAAGTGAGAAGACCTGGTATGTATTTTATACCAATGAGTACAATGGCTGCTGGTGCTATTTCTCCTGATGAAGCGTTTAGTTTTTTAGGTGAATTTGAAACTATTAATTCCGTGGTTGTTGGAATGTCACAAAAAAAGCATATATCAGAAACTGTTGATATAATTAATAAGTATATAAAAGGTTAAGTTTATGAAAATAATCTCTGTAGTAGGCGCCCGTCCTAACTTTATGAAGATAGCGCCTTTTATACGTGCTATAGAAAACTACAACAACAATAGTAATGCTGTTGAGCATATTTTGGTACATACAGGGCAGCATTACGATGATCGCATGAGCAAGGCCTTTTTTGAGGCATTGAACATACCAAGTGCAGATATTAATTTGGGTGTCGGTTCAGGTAGTCATGCTGAACAGGTGGGTAATACCATGATTGCCTTTGAAAAAGTGTTGGAAAAGGAGAAACCCGATTGGGTTGTGGTTGTTGGCGATGTAAATGCTACCCTCGCCTGTAGTGTTACAGCTAAAAAACTGAATATAAAAGTTTGTCATATTGAGGCAGGCCTGCGTAGTGGTGACATGACCATGCCTGAGGAGATCAACCGTCTGGTTACCGACAGGTTATCCGATTTGCTCCTTATCCCCGATAGAATTTCCGGTGAAAACCTTAAAAATGAAGGCGTCCCCGATGATAAAATCGCTTTTGTGGGCAACATTATGATTGATACATTGGAATCCAATAAAAAGAAGGCTGAAAGGTTGTCAATTAATGACTTAATTCAAAAAAACCTGATTGATGGCCAACTGACAGTTTCACAATCCGGCAATCCTGCCACTTCACCACTTCACCACTTCACCATTTCTCAATTTGCACTTATTACCATGCACCGTCCTTCCAACGTGGACAGCAAAGAGATACTCAAACCGATAATCGAATTTCTTTCCAACGAGGTGGCAGAAGATATGCAAATTATCTGGCCCATTCACCCGCGAACTCAAAACCGGCTAAAGGAATTTGGCCTGTGGAACAGTTTATTGTCCAATGAAAAAGTTATCTTGCTTCATCCTGTCGGTTATCATGAGATGCTTAAATTTAATATGGAAGCACGGGTATTACTTACCGACAGCGGTGGGTTGCAGGAAGAAAGTACCGTATTGGGAACCCCCTGTTTAACACTCCGGTGGAATACAGAGCGACCGGTAACACTCCGCAACCATGGCGGGGCTTCAGTTTTAGTGGGCAATAGCATTGACAGAATCAGGGAAGAGTACAAAAGTACACTCACCTTGGATCGTAAACCGAAACGCCCTGAATTGTGGGACGGAAATACAGCAGAAAGATGTGTACGGGCAATAGTGAACATTTAATGGTGAATTAATGAGTTTATTCGAAAGGTTGATAAGTAATATTCCTTTTGCTATACGTTCGATTCTTAGTGATCGATGATTAATATTCACTCATTCATACGTTAACTTAACAACTCAATTCTTTAAATTGATATCAACCAGCATTGTTATATAACTTCATGTTTATTTGCTTATATTTGTAACCAAGATTAATAATTAAGGTAATGAACACTACTACTTTACTTAAACAAACTAAAACCAGATTAACGTTGGTGAAAAGGAGGAATAGGCATATTGAACCGATGAAAACCAGTAAGTATATTGAAAAAGTTAACCTGAACCAATTGGTTAAGGAGCAGTTTGGTGACGAGCCTTATACTTTCCTGTCCCAATATGTGAACTTTGAGCAGGAGGATACCTTTGTGGAGGCGACTACCACCCGGTTTAATATGCTTAAAATCCCGGCAGGGAAGTATAGCAGTATTGTTAACCTTTCAAGGGTTAACGATATCCGTTGGATAAACAAATTTTTTGAAACGGTTAACTCTAAGTTGGACAATGGCAATCTTTTCATAGGTTTTGTCGAGACTAAAAAAAACAGGAAAGAACGGATATTAAAAAAGCATTTTTTTCCGCTTAACTGGATACGTTATTCAGCTGATTTTGTTCTGCACAGGGTATTGCCTAAAGTTAGATTTACCAAGAAAATTTATTTTAACATTACCAAAGGCCATAACCGTGTGTTAACAAAAGCGGAAACACTGGGCAGGCTTATCAGCTGTGGGTTTGAAATAAAGGATGTTAAGGAGGTTGGTAAGTTAACCTATTTTGTCACCGAAAAAATTAAAGAACCTGTTTTTGATCCCAATCCCTCTTATGGCCCTTTCTTTAAAATGCGCCGTGTGGGAAAAGACGGGAAGATTATAAGGGTATATAAACTAAGGACAATGCACCCTTTTTCGGAGTATTTACAAGAGTATATGGTTAAAACCCACGGGTACGACAATGAAGGAAAAGGAAAAATAAAAAATGATTTTAGAAATACCACATTGGGCGCATTCTTTCGGAGGTATTGGATTGACGAACTTCCGCAACTAATTAATATTATAAAGGGTGAAATGAAGCTTGTTGGTGTCCGCCCGCTTAGTATTACACGCTTTAATGAATTTCCGGATCACGTTAAAAAACGCAGGACAAAATATAAACCCGGTTGTTTTCCCCCCTATGTTGCATTGTTAATGCCCAATGAAGAAGACAATATTAAAGCAGAGGAAATTTATTTAGACCAAAAAGAAAAGCATCCAATCTGGACTGATGTTAAGTTTCTTTGGCTCTCGATTTATAATATTGTTACTAACAAAATTAGAAGTGCGTAAAACTATTATTAGAACTTGATTAAAGCTAATCTAATGCTAATGAGTGTATAATGTTGTAAATCAGTAGATAGATTTCATTATTCCCCTCCTTGGAGGGGATTAAGGGGTGGGTTACTTCCCCTCCTTGGAGAGCCTGCCCGACTACGTCATTCAGGCGGGCCTGTCCCGACTTTGTGCCGGGAGGATAAAGGCCTGCCTGCCGTAGCCGTTTCGGCGAAGGCAGGGGTGGGTAGTAAAAAGAGGTATTTATTTTCTGATTTCCAAAATAGTACACTATTAACCAGCTGGTTAATTTAAACAACTTCAATACAACACAAACCAATAGCAAAAAATAAGAACAATTGAAACCGATAAATTTTGCAGTAGTTGGAATTGGTAATATAGGAAAAAAGCATATTAACGCTTTACTATCAATCAAAAATACCTCGTTGGTAGCAGCCTGTGATATTGATAAAAGTAAATTTGATTTTTGTAAAAACATTGATAATAGGATAGTTTGTTTTACCGATTATTTTAAAATGTTAAAAAGTAATGATATTGATATTGTTACCATTGCCACACCACACGGGCTTCATGCAAATATGGCCATTGAAGCCATGCGGGCAGGGAAACATGTAATTGTTGAAAAGCCTATGGCCTTGACTACTGAGGAGTGTGATAAAATGAATCTTGTGTCAAAAGAAACGGGAAAACGTTTGTTTATTGTAAAGCAAAACAGATTTAATAAACCCATACTTGCCGTTTCAAAAGCGCTTGAAGAAAAAAAATTGGGTAAAATCAGCCTGGTGCAATGTAATGTATTTTGGAACAGAAGCGAAGAGTATTACGCACAATCCGATTGGAGAGGGAATAAGAGTTTGGAAGGAGGTGCACTTCATACTCAGGTAAGTCATTTTATTGATTTGCTCATATGGTGGTTTGGTGATATAGAGCAGGCAAAAACACTTGTTGATACATTGCATCATGCAATTGAAATTGAAGATGTGGGTGTTTCTGCTTTAAGGTTTTCAAGTGGTGCTTTGGGTTCGCTGGCGTGGACAACCAATGTTTACAATAAAAACTTTGAAGGGAGTATAACAATTATTGGTGAGAAGGGTACCATTAAAATAGGGGGGAAGTATTTAAACAAAATTGACTATTGGGATGTTAAATCTTATCCGCAACCTGAAAATGGCGAAATGGATGATGTTGTAAATGATTATGGTAGTTTTTTCGGAACAGCTTCTAATCATGGTGTTATGTTTCAGGAAATAATAGCTCATTTTACAAAAAAAAGAAAAGGAGTTGTCGAAGGAATAGAAGGAGAAAAAACAGTTGAGGCAACGGAGTTGATTTATGCATCAATATGACATAATACCACTAAATGAAAAACCTGATTTTAGTACAAATAACCTTTTTATTTCAACAAAATGGTTGTCTGTATTGCAAAAAACATATGGCTTTGATTTTTATTACTTTACTTTAAAAAACAGGGGTAAAGAGGTTGTTATACCATTTTCTGTTGTCAATAATTTAAAAGGGAGCTACGTTGTTAGTCTCCCTTTTTCTGATTATTTAAGTACCAATCTTATTGAGCAAAAATCCTATTTGGTGTTTCTCGATTACTTAAAAAATAACTACTCCGGGTATCCTGTCATTCTAAAAACAACCTATCAATCCTTTTACAATTTTTCGACCGTTCGGCAAGCCTGTTATCATGTAATTGATTTGAAGAAAAAACAAAGTTGTTCTGCTGCTTTTTTACGCGGAGTGAGAAAAGCAAATATCAACGGATTACTAGTAAAACACGATAACACCATTGAAGGGCTAAATGCTTTTTATAGTTTATACTCAAACTTGCGTATTAACAAATTTAACAGTATTCCGCAACCTTTTAATTTCTTTGAAAATATTTTTGAAGTTTTTATTAAAAGAGGATTAGGTGAAATAATATTGGTTTTATACAAGTCGGAAGCAATTGCCGCTTTGGTTGCTTTAAAAAGCAACAATACACTGTTTTATAAATTTGGAGCTTCTAATCCGGTATATTTATATTTACGACCTAATAACTTGCTGTTTTTTCATTTAAAGCAATTTGCATTAAGCCAAAATTACGATTCAGTTGACCTGGGGTTATCAGGTATGTCTGACAATTATAAAGGATTACGTAGATTTAAAGAAAGCATGGGGGGGGAGTTAAAGAGCATAAACTATTACAGAATAAACCCGCCAGGGTTTGACAATGCACATGAACAAAGGGTTGCTGCAACTTTAAGCCGTTATACTAATGATTTGGTTAAACAGAACCTTTCATTATCTGAGATTGATAAAATATCACAAATGATTTATAAAAACTTCGCATAATGATTGTCCCTTTTCTTGATTTAAAAAAACAAACCTCATCCATTCGTTATGAAATTGATATGGCTGTTAAAAGGGTAATAGATTCGGCGTCTTTTATTCAGGGCAAAGAGGTTGTGGAGCTTGAAGATAAGTTTTCTAAACTTGTAGGTGTTCCTTACACAGTAAGTGTTGGCAATGGTACTGACGCGCTATTTATAGCTTTGAAATCGCTGGGTATAGGCCAGGGTGACGAGGTAATTACTGCTGCAAATTCATTTATTGCAACATCTGAAGCCATAACGGCTACGGGAGCAAAAGTTGTTTTTGCCGATGTATGCCCCGATAGTTATAATATCAATCCTGACGATGTAGAAAGAAAAATATCAAATAAAACCAAAGTGCTTGTGCCGGTTCATCTGTATGGCCAAATGGCGGAGATGGACAGGGTTTTAAAGATAGCAGAAGATAACAAATTATTTGTTGTTGAAGATGCGGCACAAGCTCATTTAAGTCGTTATAAAGGGAGGAACGGGGCATGGAAAAATGCAGGCTCCTTTGGAAACATGGCAATCTTTAGTTTTTATCCGGGAAAGAACCTCGGGGCATTTGGTGATGCAGGAGCCATAGTAACGGATGACATTGAACTTGCTAACAAAGCAAAGATGTTTGCAAATCATGGTCGGTTATCAAAATTTAAACATGAATTTGAGGGGTTTAACAGCAGGATGGATTCTATTCAGGCAGCAGTTTTGAATGTTAAGATTAATTATTTGTCTCAGTGGAATGAAGAGAGAAAACAAGTTGCATTAAAATATTTTGATTGCTTAAAAAATGTTGTGGAAATTAAACTGCCAAAGGTAAATGAAAACTGTGATCCGGTTTGGCATTTATTTGTGATTCAGGCGGAAAAAAGAAATGAATTACAATCTTTTTTAAAAAACAGCGGCATATCAACGGGTATTCACTACCCCGTTGCGCTTCCCAATTTGCCGGCTTATAAGTATTTAAAGCATAAACCCGGGGATTTTCCGGTAGCAAGTTTATTAGCCACGCAAATATTAAGCCTTCCTTTGTTTCCGGAAATGACTAATCAACAAATTGAGTATGTTTGTAGTAACATTAAAAAGTTTTATACCGAAGTTGTTTAAAGCTTAAATCTTTTCATTTTGATAAGACGGTGGAAATCAGAAAATAAATTCCATTAATCCCCTCCTTTTGGAGGGGTTCGGGGGTGGGTTGTAAAAAAAGATATTTATTCTCTGATTTCCACTGAATACATT
>JALVAQ010000232.1 GCA_027011095.1 Bacteroidales bacterium | reverse complement strand
TTACGGTTTTGCCGGGCACTTTTGTGCATGTTGACGGATATTATGCCATATACAGCCATGGTACCATAAAGGCCGAAGGTACTGCTGACAACCCCATTATTTTTACTTGTACAAACACATTACACCACAACGATACTTCAACCATTGAAGGTGGCTGGCATGGAATCCGCCTGCTCCCCAGAACTACCAACGACACCTCCGTTTTTGAGCATTGTAAAATAATGAACGGTAAGGCTGTAGTACCGGGAGTTTGGTTTTTTTTGGTAAACAATTACCCTGACAACAGGGGTGCAAACCTCTATGCTGTTGACTTTGGCAGTTTAATAATTAAAAACTGTTTTATCGACAACGGAATTTCAAGGGGTGATGGCGGAGGCATTTATTTGGAGAATGGTAAATATGTACTTATTGATTCTTCTCACTTTACTTATAATCACTGCTATTATAATATAGGGGGAGGTGCACGCATCATACATGTCGATACACTTAAAATCACCAATAACCTGTTTAATTATAATACTGCTTATTATATTGATGGAGAATGGACGGGAGGCGGTGGCGCAGCATTTGCCATTTCAAATTCGTTGGATACGGAGGCTCAGGCGTATGTTTTTAACAACAGGCTATTCAATAATATTGCTACTGCCAGTATTTTATACGATGCCTATTTTAATGCAAAAGTAAGCAACAATCTTATTTGCAGCAATTACGGATCGGGTATATACAATGCGCATTTTTTTAATGCACCGGTTTATTCCAACAACACCATTGCTTACAATTCAGGATACATGTGGAGCGGAGTCTTATCAAGGTCTCCCAATCTTACTTTAATCAATAATGTTTTATGGAATAATTTAATTTATCCCGGGTTCATCGAGCCTCAAATTTATTGGTTTCAGTCAGGTACACCCCCCACTGTACTCTATTCCGATGTTATGTTAGGTTTTGAAGGTACCGGCAATACTGATGCTGATCCGTTGTTTGTAAATCCCCCACCGGAAGCGGGAGCATGGTACAATGCTTTGGAATACGATTACTCTTTACGTGACGACTCTCCACTAATTAATGCCGGTGTACCCGATACAACCGGATGGGATATACCGGCTATTGATTTTGCCGGCAACCCGCGAGTTTACGGAATACGGATTGATATGGGTGCCATCGAAAATCAAAATGTTTTGGTTTCGGTAAGTGAAAACAGTGTTAATAGCAGCAACGCTTTTCTTTTTCCCAACCCCGGCCGGTATTATGTTAAAGTACACTTGCCTGAAAACAGCAATATTGCAGTACTCTTTCTTACAGATGTTTCAGGAAGAAATATTTTATCCGCTCCTGTAACAAACCAAAATAAAATTGATGTAAGCAACCTGATTTCAGGCATCTATTTTTACAGAATTGTGGTTAACGGTAATATTGTTAAAACAGGTAAATGGATTAAGCAGTAAATTAAAATTGTTTAGCTTTGTTTCTATATGTTTGGGAGCGCTTAGCATCCTAACCGAAACGGTAGTTATACTTTTTTGCAAGATAGCGGGATAGATTTTAAGAATCAATTACATAGAAATTAACTTATTACACTATGAAAAAACCAATTGTTTTATGGTTATTTATTCTGCTTTTTTTGCCAACCCTTTCCTTTGCGCAAATAAGTAACTGGTACCTTCGTGTTACACACGACACAGTTTGGAGCGGCGATATTACACTGCAGGGCAACGTTTATATCGATAGCACTGTGACCCTTACGGTTTTGCCGGGCACTTTTGTGCATGTTGACGGATATTATGCCATATACAGCCATGGTACCATAAAGGCCGAAGGTACTGCTGACAACCCCATTATTTTTACTTGTACAAACACATTACATCACAACGACACTTCAACCATTGAAGGTGGCTGGCATGGAATCCGCCTGCTCCCCAGAACTGCCAACGACACCTCCGTTTTTAAGTATTGTAAAATAATGAATGGTAAGGCTGTAGTACCGGGAGTTTGGTTTTTTTTGGTAAACAATTACCCTGACAACAGGGGTGCAAACCTCTATGCCGTTGACTTTGGCAGTTTAATAATTAAAAACTGTTTTATCGACAACGGAATTTCAAGGGGCGATGGCGGAGGCATTTATTTGGAGAACGGTAAATATGTACTTATTGATTCTTCTCACTTTACTTATAACCACTGCTATTATTATATAGGAGGAGGTGCCCGCATCATACATGTCGATACACTTAAAATCACCAATAACCTGTTCAATTATAACATTGCTTATTATAGTGATGAAATAGCAGCTGGAGGCGGTGGCGCAGCATTTGCCATTTCAAATTCGTTGGACACGGAGGCTCAGGCGTATGTTTTTAACAACAGGCTATTCAATAATACTGCTGCTGCCAGTATTTTATACGATGCCTATTTTAATGCAAAAGTAAGCAACAATCTTATTTGCAGCAATTACGGGTCGGGTATATACAATGCACATTTTTTTAATGCACCGGTTTATTCCAACAACACCATTGCTTACAATTCAGGATACATGTGGAGCGGAGTCTTATC
>JALVAQ010000231.1 GCA_027011095.1 Bacteroidales bacterium | reverse complement strand
GTTGTACCTGTATCAAACATAATTGTAAATATTAATTAATAAAAAGTGACTAAATTGAAATTCCGAAAACAAAAAATATTTTTCCCGATAAGGGATTAGTTATGAGTGAAAGGTTTACCGGCATGGCAAACTTTTTAGTTATTTGGATGGCTTTTGAAGCAGTAAACCCCAGATTTACCACTCCGATTCTATCACCATAAAATCCGGTTTCCCCAACATATCCCGTTGAGTTATCGGCTTTTTTGGGAGTAGTGAGGTTAAAGCCAATAAATGTATCAAAATCGATACTGCTAACTTTAAAAGGGTAGCCCAGTTCCAAATAGGTTGAGTACTGGATACCTGTTTTTTGGTTGAACTCATTGTTGCCGGGGTCGCTTTCAATTCTCGCTGCATCAGCACCGTAAAAATTAACGGCAATCATGGCAGTTAAAGGAAATTTTTCAAAGCCGTTATAAGTAAAAGCGCCTTCAAAAACATGTCCTGTTGAGTCTTTTCGGTAATCAAAATATTTGTAAGTGCCAAATTCAACAGGGAAAAAGTAATCCGTCAAAGTAATTGTAAACATTTGGTTTGCAAACGACTGACTTACGTATAAATCAACTTCATCAGAATAGTTACTTCCGGCCAGCGAAAACGAGCCCCAAACACCTGCTTCAAAGCCTCCGTAATTATAGGTTATAGCAGGTTGAATATTTGGCGCATTGCCACCCAATTGCATCCCGCGCCAAATATAACGGCTAACAAAATCAGCTCCAAACGACACCTTGGATTTTCCGGTTTTTATGTCGCTGTTTTCGTTTTGCGCAAAAAGAGCATAAAAGGGAAACACAATCAATGCGCTTAAAACAATGATAAAATAATTCTTCTTCATATTGTAAAAAGGTTTTTCGTTTGATTGCAAATTTCAGTCTAAAATACCTTATATACAATAGAAGAAAAACGTAACTTTTAGTAGGTAACGAATACGGTTGGTAGGTAAAATGCCTAATGTGGAAGAAAAAAGATAAAAGATAAAAGATAAAAGATAAAAGATGAATAATTGCAGGATAAAAAGTAAACTATTGAATGGCCTGGTGATACTACAACGATATAATTTTGTTTACCACGGCATATTTAACAATATCAACATTGCTTTTAAGATTTAACTTTCGCATAATATTGTTTTTGTGTGCATTTACCGTTCTTATGCTAATCATCAGCATGTCTGCTATTTCGGAGTTGGTATGACTCTCGGCTACCAGTTTAATAATCTGCTTTTCGCGAGCCGATAAAAGTGTGTGTGATTGAGCAGATGAATCTGACTTTGTTATCTGTCCAATATACTCTTTTATCAACACATTGCTTATTTTTTTATCGTAATATTCCCCGCCGTTATAAACGGTTTTAATGGCTCTAATCAGCTCCTCCTTGGGCACCTCTTTCGACAAAAAACCTTTGGCACCGGCTTTTAAACTGTTGGCAAAAAAAGCTTCGTTATTATACATTGAAAGCATAATAAACTTCACGTTGGGAAATTTTTGTGTTATCAAAGCGCAAACCTCAATTCCGGTTTTACCGGGCATGCTGATATCGGAAAGTACCACATCGGGCTGATACTCAACAATGGCATCCACAAGTGCATCACCATCTGCCACTTCGGCAACAACCTTTAACTCATTAAACCGGTTCAGCAAAGCATGAAGCCCTTCCCGGAACAGCTGATGGTCATCGGCAAGTATAAGGTTTATTTTTTTCATAAAAGCGGTATATCAATGTTTATTCCTGTTCCTTTACCCACAGTGGTGGTTAACTCAAAATATCCATTGAGCAAATTTACTCTTTCTTTCATATTGATAATACCGTTTCCCAACGAAAATGATTTATCGGCCTGGTCAAAACCGCATCCGTTATCACGGATGGTTAAAAACAGATGATTGTCAATTTCTTCAAAGCTAAGGTTTATTTCGGTGGCTTTTGCATACTTTAGCGTGTTATTAACAGCCTCTTGTACAATACGAAAGATATAAATGTCGATGGTTTTTCCATAATGTTGCTTTTGCAGGTCGAGCAGGCAATTTATTTGTATGGGATGATTTTCCATAATTTGCCGACAAAAGTTTTGCAAAGCAACCGTCAAGCCAAACTCCTTTAATCCGGAGGGCATCATATCGCCCGAAATATTTCGTATCTCCTGAATGGTTTTTGAAAACAACGCCATTACTTCGGTAACTGATTTTTTTATGTTTTTACTTTCGGGGTTTAAGGTTTCTTCCAGTTTCATCTTACCAGTAAGCAGCAAGGGGCCAAGGCCATCGTGAAGCTCACGCGACAATCGTTGACGCTCTTTTTCCTGTGCATCAATTATCGATTGAACCCGCAATTTTTTTTCATTTTCCAGCTTAACAGCCTGCGCTTTAATTCTTAACGACATTTTATTAAACGATTCGGTTAGCTGACCGATTTCATCTTTGGTTTTAACCTTAACGGTATTTCCATATTTACCCAGGGCTATTTTTGTAGTTTCAGCCTGAAGCTTTTTAAGAGGCTCGGTAAACTTTCCGGACAAAAATGTTATTAC